>AEPR01001077.1 GCA_000195205.2 Oxalobacteraceae bacterium IMCC9480
CAAAGGTTGTCTTGCATGTGGCCATTGTGACTACGCGCACTGATCTCTTGCCTCACGTGTGTGGTGCGCAAGCGATCTCGCATTCCTTTCACCAAAGCCGGGTTGCCTGGGCCGCTTGGCAGGGGGATAACGGCATCGACAGACTCGCTAACCAAGTCACGCCGGTAGCCGCTCAGGCTCAGCCGCCACTGCGCATCGTTGGTGACATCGCTGTCGCGGAAAC
>AEPR01001076.1 GCA_000195205.2 Oxalobacteraceae bacterium IMCC9480
GTGCAATGCATAGGCAGAACGACAACATGATGATCTTCTTGCATTTTAATATCGATAACCTGTTTTATGAATAGTAATATTTAATCAAAGTTAACAGTTGCTAAAATATAAATACAAACTAAAATTACGGCATCAGATTTTGATCTGTGGAAAGATGTGTAATATTTTTAACAACTTTCTGGTTTGATACCTTGTAAATCATCACAAATTTATTATGAACTGAGGAATTGATGGAGAAGTGGAAAGAGGATGATTTTC
>AEPR01001075.1 GCA_000195205.2 Oxalobacteraceae bacterium IMCC9480
ATCACGGGTAGTGGTCAGCAATCCGGTTGGGCCGGTGAACTGCAAGTTGGAATACGTTCCCGGTGTGATCGTGCTGTTATCGAGCGTTAGCCGGTTAAGCACATTGACGGTGGTGTAATCCTGCAGTGCCAGGTTGGCCCGCAAGGTGACGTCATCGAGTATCGATGGCTGATAATAATTGGCCGGGACTGCCGTGATCACGGACCCGCTGCCAGCG
>AEPR01001074.1 GCA_000195205.2 Oxalobacteraceae bacterium IMCC9480
CCAGCTCGGGTGGCCAGGATGCCGGCGGTGCTGGCGGTGGTGCTGGCGGTGGCGGTGGCGGTGCCAGCGTCAATGCGACCAACTCGCAAAATACCGCCGTCAAGTCCACGCTGTCGGTCTATTCGAGTATCGAAAAAGCCATCGGCATCATGCTCTCGGCCGACGGCAAAGTCGTCGCCTCGCCCGCCACCGGCTCGATCACGGTCTCGGATACACCCGACAACCTGGAGCGTATTGCACTTTTCATCGACAAGGAAA
>AEPR01001073.1 GCA_000195205.2 Oxalobacteraceae bacterium IMCC9480
CAATCGCCTCTCGGAAAACACGGATCAAGCGCTCACCTACCAGCCCGCCAGTAACCGCCTAACCGGCACCACTAACGCCGACAAAGGGACCGCCTACACGTATGACCCGGCAGGCAACCCGATCACCATCGGCGACAAATCCTATCGGTACGACGTCACGGGCCGTCTGCAGCAGGTCAGCGACGGCAAACAAATCGTCGCCCTGTACGCCTACAACGCCCATGGCGAGCGCATCAGCAAGACCGTCACCAATGCAGAAGGCACCGCCCGCACCACG
>AEPR01001072.1 GCA_000195205.2 Oxalobacteraceae bacterium IMCC9480
CACAAAAATGGCAAAAACCTGCCGTCAGCCGATAAAAAGTGCTCGCCGGAAAGTTGATGCCGGAAAATATGCGAAAAAAGATGCTGAAAGACATTTTTAGTCGAGGCGGCGCATCATTTCTTTTTAACAACGGAAAGCGATATATGTCTGACAACCTGATCGACATGACCTCATCAACGCGCCTAGCCGACGTTCGGTTC
>AEPR01001071.1 GCA_000195205.2 Oxalobacteraceae bacterium IMCC9480
CTTTACATGTCAGATGAATCAAAGTAGGGCCCTTCAGATCAATCGGCGGCAGGCGCAAGCCAGTGCGACAGGTACCACCGTTCGAATCCAAAAACTGCGGCGATACCGATCAAGGCATAGACAACAATCGCCGGATCGCTGTCGAGCTTCATCGCAGTGAAAGCAAGCAGGGCAAGTGCCGGGACCAGTGGTCCTCCTTCGATATGGAATGGTCGCAAAACATAGGCGGCGAACGTGCGCACCACGAGGCTTTCAGCAATGACCATGCTGA
>AEPR01001070.1 GCA_000195205.2 Oxalobacteraceae bacterium IMCC9480
GGTGTGTGGCCCGTCGGGGTCCGGCAAGTCGACGCTGATCAAGACTGTCAACGGCCTCGAGCCATTCCAGAAAGGCGAAATTTTCGTCGACGGCGTGTCAGTCGGTGATCCGAAAACCAACTTGTCGAAACTGCGCGCCCGGATCGGCATGGTCTTCCAGAACTTCGAATTGTTCCCGCACTTGTCGATCCGCGAGAATTTGACGATCGGGCAAATCAAGGTGTTGGGTCGCAGCGTCGAAGAAGCCACCGAAAAGGGCTTGAAGTACCTTGATCGGGTTGGTCTTATCGCGCAGCAGGACAAGTTTCCGGGTCAGCTGTCCGGTGGCCAGCAACAGCGTGTC
>AEPR01001069.1 GCA_000195205.2 Oxalobacteraceae bacterium IMCC9480
GGGTGCAATAACCGAAGGGCATTGCACCATTTCCCCTGGGAGGCGATTAAATGTGTTTCAAATTGAACATTTAGATTTGCCACGGCATGAGCTGGTAAATGTAGCCAACGCCATGTTGGTTGGCGATATGAATTTGATCAAAGGTATTCGCCGTATATGTAAGCTCCGGTTTTCGGTAAGAGATCCGGAAAATGAGGTGTTCTTGGCGATTCGTGGAATCGAATCAGAGACGGATACTTATCCGGTTGGTCGAGTGCGATTGAATTACACTCTGGAATACTTGCGGCGCATAGATGTTGAGATGCAAGGTTATTTGGAGCAAGCTAAGGGTGACATATTCCAAGCCTGCCAAGCGATCGTTCAGACCTTCTCTTACTGATGTCCGAATCCCC
>AEPR01001068.1 GCA_000195205.2 Oxalobacteraceae bacterium IMCC9480
GCGCCTTCGACAAGCTCAGGCCGAACGGGTCGTGGGGGATAACAAGTCCGCGCGTCTCCGACAATCTCAGTACGAACGGCTGGTTGATGGGACGTCGTCATCAAGCAGCCCGTAGCGCAAACACGCTCACCGCATGCCCACGCTGCCGATTACGCCTTGCCCGGAATCGTGCTGCTAAACAGCGCCTTGAGCTGATGCGGCTGGG
>AEPR01001067.1 GCA_000195205.2 Oxalobacteraceae bacterium IMCC9480
TTTATTTGCCTGCGCTTGTCGCCCGTTTATTCCGCCGATTTGTTCGATAACGCAATCCAGCCAGGGCCAGCATGAGCGACGACAATCAACCGATCAGCCAGTTCAAAAGCAAGAGTGGTCTCAAGCGCATCGCCGGTGCGTTCTTTTATTCGATGGAAGGATTCAAGGCAGCGTGGAAGGGGGAGCATGCGTTCCGTCAGGAACTGGTGGTGATGGTGGTGGCAACCGTCATTGCGCTGGCGTTGCCGGTGCCGGCCTTGCAGCAACTGATGCTGATCGGCGTGTTCGTGCTGGTGCTGGTGGTCGAGCTGCTCAATTCGGCGATCGAGGCAGTGGTCGACCGGGTGTCGCTGGAACGCAATCCGCTGTCGAAAAACGCCAAGGACTTCGGTAGTGCTGCGGTATTTTTGACTTTTTCGCTGGCGGCGGCGACGTGGGGGGTGATTGTCATACCGCTGCTGGGCGGGCTTTGGGGGTGATTGATGTTTGGCGGATGTGACGCTATCTCGTCTCCGCTTATCCTGAGTTTGCCGCAAGGGAGCTAGTCGAAGGCGCACGCGCACACCACCAGAAGCCGTTCGGCCTGAGCTTGTCGAAGGCG
>AEPR01001066.1 GCA_000195205.2 Oxalobacteraceae bacterium IMCC9480
GCTCTATCACGGCTTGCGCCGGGCCGAACTGTGCCGGTTGATGGTCGGCGACCTGCAGCAGCGCCGAGGTGTCATGCACCTGCAAGTCCATGGCAAGGGATCAAAAATCCGGTACGTTCCGCTGCACCCGGGAACCGCCGAACAAATCGAGCTCTACCTGCTGGCCTCTGGGCACGAGTCCGACAAGGCTGGCGCGCTGTTT
>AEPR01001065.1 GCA_000195205.2 Oxalobacteraceae bacterium IMCC9480
GGCCCGGCGCAAGCCGTGATAGAGCAGGGTAGACAGGATGGCGCGGTCTCGCATCCCGCGTAGGGTCGTGATGTCCGGGATCGCCAGCAGCGCCCGTGCCTGGTGATCGCCGATGGCCGGTGTCTTGCCTTCGGCGCTGTCCACCTTGGGCCGCTTGACGCCCTTGACCGGATTGCTCTCGACGGCATTGGTTTCGCACAGATATTCAAACAGGGAGGAGATGGCGGCAAGCTTGCGACGGATCGTCGCACTGCTCAATGCC
>AEPR01001064.1 GCA_000195205.2 Oxalobacteraceae bacterium IMCC9480
GCGGGCGACTGCGGATGAGGATTGAAACGAGCAGATCGGGAGCGCGGTCGATTGCGTCGTTGGTCGCATCCGCGTGCGACTGCGGATGAGGATTGAAACGCCGTATGTGACATTCGACTCGCGGCCCACAATGGTCGCATCCGCGGGCGACTAAGGATGAGGATTGAAACCTCGCCTTTGTCGCTTGGATTGCGCAGCCCTGAAGTCGCATCCGCGGGCGACTGCGGATGA
>AEPR01001063.1 GCA_000195205.2 Oxalobacteraceae bacterium IMCC9480
TTACACCAACGGCGTTGCGGCCCAGCCCAATAGCTTCGGCCATTACCTGCTCGGTCATGCCGCCGGCCTGGAACGTGATGCGCAACGCATCCGTGAAACCTACGCGCGCATCGATCGCAGTGCGATGGGGACCACAGTCCTCAACGGCACCAGCTGGCCGCTCAATCGTCCCCGCATGGCGAGCTATCTTGGCTTTGCGGCGATTGTCGACAATGCCTACGACGCCGCGCAGATA
>AEPR01001062.1 GCA_000195205.2 Oxalobacteraceae bacterium IMCC9480
GCGATTTCGCTGATGATGCCGGTGACGCGGCTGACGCTGGCTACCACTTCGTCCATCGTGGCTCCGGCCTGATCGACCAGCCGCGCACCGGCCTCGACCTTGTTGACCGAGTCGCCGATCAAGACCTTGATTTCCCTGGCGGCGGACGCGCTGCGCTGGGCCAGGTTGCGGACCTCGGCCGCTACCACGGCAAAGCCTCGCCCTTGCTCGCCTGCGCGGGCGGCTTCGACCGCTGCGTTGAGCGCGAGGATGTTGGTCTGGAACGCA
>AEPR01001061.1 GCA_000195205.2 Oxalobacteraceae bacterium IMCC9480
CGATCATAGCTACCGCTACGACCCGACCGGTAATCTGCTGGCCGACCAGCGCGGCCAGCTATCCACCGGCTACACCATAGACACGTCCAGCAACCGGATCACTTCCGCACAGGCCGGTGACCAGGGCATCAACTACGCCTACAACGCTGCCGGTAGCGTCACCCGAATCGGCGACACCGCGTATGCGTGGGACAGCCAGCAACGCCTGATC
>AEPR01001060.1 GCA_000195205.2 Oxalobacteraceae bacterium IMCC9480
GGTCGACCAGTCGCTGATCACGGTCGAGTCCGACAAGGCCAGCATGGAGATTCCATCAAGCCATGCCGGCGTCATCAAGGAATTAAAAATCAAGGTCGGCGACAAGGTCGCAATGGGATCGCTGATGCTGGTGCTGGAATCGGCGGAGGCGGCTGAAGCTGCACCGGCAGCGGCACCGGCACCGGCACCGACTGCTCCCGCTGCTCCCGCTGCTCCCGCTG
>AEPR01001059.1 GCA_000195205.2 Oxalobacteraceae bacterium IMCC9480
GGCGGATGAACGGCTTCGGATGCATCTCGCGCGAGACCGGCCAGAGACGGGAACCGGCGCCGCCGCAGAGGATGGTGGGGATCAGCTGCATGGAATTTCCTTGGAGTTTGATTGGGCGATAGGGGCAACGTCATCGATGAATCTTGATGTGAACGGTGCAAGTGTAGCATTGCCAGTTCCACCATTTTCATGCTGGGAGGACCGTCAGTAGGGTGGGCACGGCCTGTTGTGCCCAC
>AEPR01001058.1 GCA_000195205.2 Oxalobacteraceae bacterium IMCC9480
GGCATCTATTACAGCGAGGGTATTTCAAGGCAAATGTTGTCGCCACTCTGTCCTGCAGTTCTGCTGACCCCACGCGAAAATGAGGTTCTGCAGTCAATCGCAAATGGTAAATCCAACAAGCACATTGCACGCGAGCTTGACTTGAGCGTACGAACCGTGGAAACGCATCGACTCAATATCAAGCGCAAACTTGGCATCGAGGGCCAGGCCGACCTGATTCGCTTTGCGCTAAAGCGCGTGCCGTTAAAAGCGTAGAACAAAAAAAACCAGTCACGCGTGACTGGTTTTT
>AEPR01001057.1 GCA_000195205.2 Oxalobacteraceae bacterium IMCC9480
GCGACACCTTCAGCAGCATCGAAAACCTGATCGGCTCGCAATACGGTGACACCCTCAAAGGCGACGCCGGCGACAACCGTCTCGATGGCGGGCGCGGCGACGATATCCTGATAGGCGGTGGCGGTGCCGATGTCCTCGTCGGCGGCTCCGGGCGCGACACCGCGAGCTACGCCGGCAGCAGCAGTGGCCTGACCGTCAGCCTGGCCAATACCGGCACGAACACCGGTGACGCACAGGGCGACACCTACAGCAGCATCGAAAACCTGACCGGCTCGCA
>AEPR01001056.1 GCA_000195205.2 Oxalobacteraceae bacterium IMCC9480
CCTTCGACAAGCTCAGGGCGAACGGTATGTGGGGGGATCAAACCTCAAAAGCTAAAACCCGAAACCTAAAACCTAAGACCCGAAACCCAAAACCCGAAACCAGACTACCGTCGTCTTCCAACTATTCCGTGCACGCAAAGCGAACCTGATCGGCGTGACGACGCGCGCTTTGGCACCCACAAGCTCGCCCCCCCTCCTAATCACCAACGCTGTCAGACGGATACTGCAATGTCCCGCGAAACAGGGTGTGCATCGGCATCTTCATGTTGATGCCCTTGGGCGAAATGGGACGCTCGAACCACTTCTGATACAGCGCCTGCAGTTCGCCTTGATGGATCAGTCGTGCCATCTCAAGGTCGACCACGCGCTTGAAGTCAGGATCACCCTTGCGCAGCATGATGGCGTACGGCTCGGCGGACAGCGAGGCTCCCGTAATCATGAATTTGTCCGGTGTTGTGGCACCGGCCCGCAAACCGAACAGCAGCGCGTCATCCATCGGGAACGCTTCGGCAGTGCCCGCTTCCAGCATCGCGAAGGACGCCGCGTGATCCGCCCCTTCGACGATTTTCAGATCCAGCGCACGGACCTTGTCACGATCCGTCAGCAACTTGATGGTGGTGGTGCCCTTGGTGGTGACGACAGTCTTG
>AEPR01001055.1 GCA_000195205.2 Oxalobacteraceae bacterium IMCC9480
CCCGAACCGGCGCAGAGGTAGCGGCAGCCGGAGCGCCCCAATATTTTCAGTTAATCTGGTCCCGAAAAGCGGATGTAATCAGGTCGAGGCGTTTATGTTATCGGGCCGCTACAGTTATCGGTGATTTAACCGATCCACCATTAGTTTCTGCACAAGTTTTACTAGTGCTTTAGCGTCGATTGAACGCAACCGCTGCCATTTTCGAGAAACGCTTTTTAGCGGCGTTGGTGCACTTCGAACCCGAGAAACG
>AEPR01001054.1 GCA_000195205.2 Oxalobacteraceae bacterium IMCC9480
CTTCCGGCATCGTTGGTGCGGTGCTGGCGGTGAGCGTGGTGGCGATGCGGACGGCGGCGATGTGATGGCACCGCACATCGCCACGTCGCTGGTGGCATCGCATGTGCTGTCTCTCGTCACCGGCCCGGATTGGAATTGCGCTAAGCACTTGACAATTAAAGACCTGCCTATATTCTGACCTGACGACTTTCAACGGAGACGTGTCATGAATATCGAAATTGGATCTCACGAAGCCAAGACAAAATTACCTGAGCTTTTGCGCGGCGTGCAGCTGGGTAACCGTTACACCATCACACTCCGGGGACAAGCCATTGCCGACTTGATTCCGTCCGGCCTGGCGCAAAAAGCTGACGTGGCAGCCGGTGTCGCGCACATGCAGAAGTTAATGATGTCGTACCCCCCGATGCCTGGTATCGACACCAAGGCACTCATTGGGGACGGGCGGGACTGATGCGGTTTGTCCTTGATAATTCCGTCACGATGCGCTGGTTGTTCGGTGACGGCTCGGCTAGCGACCAGGCGTTCGCAAAACAGGTATTAAGTTCTATTACTGAAGGCAACGTGGTGGTGCCGGCTGTATGG
>AEPR01001053.1 GCA_000195205.2 Oxalobacteraceae bacterium IMCC9480
CCATCAACGACTGAAACGTCGACCTCGGTCTCAACACCGAGCTGCGCAAGAATCGATGTCGGAATGATGATGCCCTTTGAATTCCCAATGCGACGGATTTTAATAAGCATCACTCTCTCCTGGAGTAGGACTCACATCAAGATGCCATTTCCCTACCCCACACGCGATCAATAACAGCGTTCTGCCCATGATCGGCGGGTGCTTGAGCCAGCGAATCCGTAACATCTGGACTGTGACTATAAAAACTTCCGGTTTGTTGAACAGCTGTCACATCGGGATCAGAATGCCGGCAAATCGAATACCAGCACATGCGCCTG
>AEPR01001052.1 GCA_000195205.2 Oxalobacteraceae bacterium IMCC9480
GGGACGACAGCCACCAACCACCCTGATACTTAGGCCAAACCTACAACCCCGGCAATTTCCGCGTTCCCTTGCCATACCCACTGTCTTCCCAAATCACCCACTTCCCATCCTCGACCACATATTTGGTCACCAGCGGCACGATGTTCTGGCGATGGTCATCGAAGGTCACCTTGCCGATGATGGTGTCGACATCCTTGGTGGCATTGAGCACGGCGCGGACCTTCTTGCGGTCCGGGCCGACCTTCTCGATTGCATCAAGGATCAGGTTGGCGGCGGCGTAGGCGAACGGGCCGTAGGCTTCCGGTGGCTCGCCATATTTTTGTTGCTGGTACTTGGCCGTGAAGCTCAGGCCGCCCGGCAGTTTTTCCCATGGCGCGCCTTCGAGGAAGGCGACCGATCCTTCGGCCAGATCCTTGCTCAGACCCTGGATGTAGGCGTCGGACTTGATGCCGGAAGTGCCTTCGAATTCGGCCTTGATGCCGAGCTTGTCCATCTGCGTGCGGATGCGTACGCCCAGCGGCGTGAGACCGCCGAAGTAGACTACGTCAGGTTTCAGTTCGCGGATCTTGGTCAGCTCGCTGCTGAAATCCTGCTGGTCGGCGGTCACGCCGAAGGTCGCGAGGA
>AEPR01001051.1 GCA_000195205.2 Oxalobacteraceae bacterium IMCC9480
AACTGCCGCATCATGATCAATTTTCGGATTAAAACCTCCAAAGGCTTCTTGTAAATAATTCACGCCGTGATTTCCTATTTAATTGGATGCATATTACCTATAAACGCATTTCCATTTGCATCAAAGTTAATATAAGAGCGGAAATTAACTCCACCGTACGTAGTGTCAATAATTCTCACTGTTGGATTTTCTAGGTACTGCATCCAAGCCTTCTGGCCAGCTTGCTGCGCATTATTTAACATCGCCTTATCGCTAAATACTGCGGGGTCATATACGGTCTTACTACCTGACACCACCTTTCCAGTTGCTGGATTGGTGTACGTATATCGGAGTTCAGATATGCCAGTCGTACTGGTTTGATTTACTGTATATGAAGCTCCCCGCGAATCAAGTGCAGCGGTAGCGTTATTAAGATTGTGTGTGCCACTCAATTGTCCTGATTTGGTAAATCCATCTGGGCCAATCATGTGCGCTGGTAAATCTGAGCGGAACGCTAATCCTTCGTCATTTACACTATTTGTACGACTTCCCGACCTTTTAAAAACCCGATTGATTAACCCCTGCACCCTCTCCGTC
>AEPR01001050.1 GCA_000195205.2 Oxalobacteraceae bacterium IMCC9480
TATCTGCGCGGCGTCGTAGGCATTGTCGACGAGTGCCGCAAAGCCAAGATAGCTCGCCATTCGGGGACGATTGAGCGGCTAGCTGGTCCCGTTGAGGACCGTGGTCCCCATCGAACTGCGGTCGATGCGAGCGTACGTTTCGCGGATGCGTTGCGCATCACGTTCTAGGCCGGCCGCATGGCCGAGCAGGTAATGGCCGAAGCTGTTGGGCTGGGCCGCAACGCCGTTGGTGTAA
>AEPR01001049.1 GCA_000195205.2 Oxalobacteraceae bacterium IMCC9480
GGCTACCGCGGTCATCAATGCGGACGAGGGCTTGCTCGATAAAGCTATGGTGCCGCGTGTTACCGGCGGCATTGCTAAAGTACACGCCGACGGCAATCTGCCGGGAGCAAAACGGCCGTTGAGTGTCATCACCCTCGAGCCCTTGCTCATTGCAGCAGCGGGACCCGAGGTAACGCTGCTGCATGCAGGAAGGTCGAGCCAAGACATGAATGCCACCTACCGTGCAGCGATTCTGCGCGACGACCTGCTCAACCTGGCAGAGTAACTGAACCGGACATCGGCATCGCTGGTCAGGCTGGTCGCAAAACACCGCGTCACTATCGTGCCGAATTACACCAACGGCGTTGCG
>AEPR01001048.1 GCA_000195205.2 Oxalobacteraceae bacterium IMCC9480
TATCATGCCCACGCGTGCGCATTGGGGACTTGTCGGACTTAGCAGGATTTTCCAGTTCGCTTTAGCGGCCATCTACATAGGCCGCCCATCCCTGATCCACTCTTCCGTCTTGCCGATCGGCAGCCGGTACCGCGCGCAGTTCCACGGTTCAAGATGCTGCAACTCCTGCACCAGCATCAATCTGAAAAGGTGTTCATCGATTTCATTGAGTGACTGCGCAGCGACCGCTTGCGACAGTGGACTGCGCGAGCCAACTACCTGCCGGATCGCCTCGCCGAGATGTTCACGGAATCGCGCGCGATCCCGATCGGGTGCTCCCATGGCATCGATAATGGCACGATATTTGTCAATCGCGCGGCGGTAGGTCCAGT
>AEPR01001047.1 GCA_000195205.2 Oxalobacteraceae bacterium IMCC9480
CACCGACCGCCGCCATCACATTCCGAAGATAAATTTCAAGGTGCAGAACTAGCCAGTATATGAAGCGGGACTGCGGCGGCGTGGCGGCCTGACTTGTGGATTGAAGAGGGTGCACTGGCCCAGTGGCAAAGCGTTGTAGTCGGTGGACAGGCGCGTTATCAGGGCATCGCCATTGAGAAGTGCTTGATGCTGCGCGCCGCCTTTAAGATGGCGTTGCGCCAAACAGAAGGCTTGATGGCGTCGG
>AEPR01001046.1 GCA_000195205.2 Oxalobacteraceae bacterium IMCC9480
GGCTACGACACGCGCGGGCGCGAAGTCACACGCACCCGACTCGATGACCAGGGCAATCCCGTCGAGACCACTCTCACCGAACGCGATGACATCGGCCGGCCGCTGATAGTCAGTCAGCAGCGCTATCAGGATGGCAAGCCCGGTGCGGCGCAATGGCAACTGCGCTATGAATATGCCGCTGCCGTTGGTACCGGCGCGGGTCCGACATTGATCGCCCGCCCGAGCATCGTTCCCGGCAAGGACCACCTGACCCGCATCACCTACAACGCGGTCGGGCAAGCGCTCACGCTGACAGAAAGCGGCTGGTCGCCGGCCAACGCCACCCCCATCGAACGCACAACCCGCTACCGCTACAGCCGCATCAACGGCCGCAGCCTGCTGGC
>AEPR01001045.1 GCA_000195205.2 Oxalobacteraceae bacterium IMCC9480
ATGCCCTTCGGTTATTGCACCCTACTTGCTGTAGGAGTAATTAAATGAAATGGGGTAATATTAATGAAATTCAGCCTGAAAATAAATTACTTTATTGGGTACTAATGTATGTGCTTGCTCCCTATTTTGAGAATCCGATCGATCATTGGTTGAAAGATATTTTCGCCAACGGAAGGGGGTTAGGAGGTGACCCTGGTTGGAGTATCGAATATGTTTCCGATCAACCTAAAGAAGGTAATTATCATATCTGGGCCGATCCAGATATGAGCGGGATATACCCTGATGAAAAGTTTTATAATATAGAAACTGTGCATTCCGCTATAAAAGAATCATTATTGGCTCTGGTCGATGTCTATCCTAACAAGACAGGGGAAGTAAAAGACGTAATTCGACGCTATAATTTAAGTGAAAATTCGGGGTAAATCACGATACCCAATTTATAATGCACAAAGCGCGTAGGGTGCAATAACCGAAGGGTATTGCA
>AEPR01001044.1 GCA_000195205.2 Oxalobacteraceae bacterium IMCC9480
CCCTGTGCCCACCCTACAGGAGCAAAGTTAGACGGCTGGCTTGTCACGGATGAGTGCCACCACGAAAGTGATGATGGTCAGCGGCACCACGAAACCGAGCATGACCGACGAGAAGCCGGCCAGCGCATCATGCTGCTGGGACGCCAGGATCAGGTAGGCCACATACGCGACGTAGTACGCCAGGAACACGCCACCTTCCCAGCGCGCGATTTCGCGACCACTCAGGAAAACCGGCAGACAGGCCAGCAGCGCCGCCAGCATGACCCAGATATCGAACGACATCACGGATGGTCCCAGCGGCAGGCCGAGCGAGCCCGACGCCAGGCTGGCCAGTCCCAGGCAACCCAGCAGGTTGAAGGTGCAGCTGCCGACCACGTTGCCCACGGCGATGTCGCGCTCTCCCTTGAATGCAGCGGTCAGCGAGGTGGCCACTTCGGGCATCGATGTACCCGCCGCGACGATGGTCAGGCCGATCACGAGGTCGCTGACGCCGAGCGCCTTGGCAAATACCAC
>AEPR01001043.1 GCA_000195205.2 Oxalobacteraceae bacterium IMCC9480
GATGCGAAGCAGCGCAAGGCGGTGTTGCAGGCGGCGCGCGCGATGCAAAAATCGGTACTGGTCGATGCGACAAACAAGGACGCGACCAAAGCAGTCAGCTTGCAGATAGATGCCGCGCTGGATTGCGTTTCTTCGGTCTTCCGACAAGCCGACAATCTGGCGGCTTCTTCCAAGGTGAGTGAAAAAATAGAAGCAATTACAGCGAACACCAAACAGCGCCTGGTTGCCTATCTCGCCTACAACAAGTCGCAGGATGGGACCACCTCAAGCTTGGCGAGGGGAGATACCTGTGAATAAATTCATGCGTTCCACCATTGCCGCAATCACCAGCGTCTTCTTGCTACTGAACAGCGTTCCGGCGAGGAGTCAATCTGCGCCCGCTACATCAACCAATGTCTGCAAGACAGAAACCGTATTTGCCTTTTTCAATGGTGTCAAAACCTCGCGGCTCCAAGCGCGCAATTTGCTCGACGTATTCGAACAAATCCACGGCACCACCCTCCCCAACAACGAATCCATCCGCTACGAGCTGATGTACAACACCAGTAATGATTTCGAAGATTTCGTCGAGACCTTCGAGCAGCGCATGCGCGAGCAA
>AEPR01001042.1 GCA_000195205.2 Oxalobacteraceae bacterium IMCC9480
CTATCAGGACAATCGACTCGACGCCGAAGCGGATGAGGCAGGCCGCATCACGGCGCAGTACCTGTACATCGACCACATGCCGGTGGCAAAGCTTGCGTATGGCAACACGCCTGCCGAAACCGGCCTCCTCGCCACCCTCCAACGCTGGCTCGGCTTGCATGACAAGACCACCGACAGCCAGCTCTACGCGATCCACACCGACCATCTGGGCACACCGCAATTAGTCACCGATGCGCAGCA
>AEPR01001041.1 GCA_000195205.2 Oxalobacteraceae bacterium IMCC9480
GCGCGAGCTCGACCATACCCGCCATGTCCTGCACCAGCTCCATGCCAGCGGTATCCGCATGAGCATGGACGATTTCGGCACCGGCTATTCATCGCTGAGTCATCTGCGCAAGCTGCCCTTGCAGTGCCTGAAAATCGATCAGTCCTTCATCCGCAGCATGCTCGACGACAGCAATGCCGAGAAACTGACGCAGGCCATCCTGGCCATGGGCCTGGCCCTGAAAATGGAAGTGGTGGCCGAGGGCATCGAAACACTGGACCAGATGACCTGGCTGAAAAACCATGGTTGCCAGATCGGCCAGGGCTACCTGTTCAGCCGGCCGGTGCGCGCTGATGTCCTGCATCAGGTCGTCGAAGAAATCGAGCGCCGCTTTCTCAGTGTGACCGTGTCGCCAGAATCGCTCGTACTCGCCGGCTGATCCGGTCGAAGCAGGTCACCAGCAGGACGATGGCGATCAGCAGTGTCGCCAGCCGTCCCCACTGGAACAGCGACACTGCTTCGGACACCAGCAGCCCGAGTCCGCCGACGCCGATCAGCCCGAGCACGGTCGAGTCGCGCATATTGAATTCCCAGATGTACAGGTGGATCGAGAGTCCCTGCGGCAGCAGCGTGCGCGGCAACGCATGCCAGACCGTTTGCAGCGGCGTCATGCCGATCACCCGGCCGCAGTCGATCAGGCGCTCATCGATGTTTTCGATGGCTTCGGCATACAGCTTGCCGTAGGTGCCGAAGGAATGGAAAGCGATGGCCAGAATACCGGCCATCGGACCTAGCCCGATAATGCCGACCAGCAGCAGGCCGAACACCAGTGCGTGGATGGCGCGTGCGATGTCGAGCAGTCCGCGCGCCGGCGACGCCAGCCAGCGCGGCATCGCCAGATTACGCGCGGCGACCAGTCCGAACGGCAGCGCAGCTAACGCCGCCAGCAGCGAACCCAGCGTCGCGACTTTCAGCGTGGTCCAGATCGCTGCGGCCAGACCCAGCAGATAGCGCTGCTCGGTCGCGCGCTGGTCTTCGACGCGCAGCACGACGCCGGCGTCATTGCGGTATTCGAGGCGGGGATTGCCGAACCAGACATCGAGCAGGCTGGGGCGTGACAGCTCATGCGCGGTCTTGATCAGATTGTCGAGCGGATTGCGGCCGAACTGCACATCGCCATCGCGCACAAAGCTGATCGCGCTGGCCGCGATGAGCACGCCATACATCAGCGCAAACAGCCACAGGCGCGTGCGGCCCGCCAAGCTCGGCACCGGCGCTTACTTGCGCGGCTGCAGCTTGCCGGTGGCCAGCCCGGCATCCCGGATGGCGCTGTAGAGCCTGTCGTCGCTGCGGACGAAGCCGGTGTAATGCGCCGGCAGCAAACCCGGATTGGTCTTGAGTGCGGCGCCAACCTGCTCCAGCGCGGCCTGCAATTGCGCCACCAGCGCCGTGTCTTTCATGAGCTCGCCGCTGACGGCCACCGCATCATTGGGCAGCGCTGCCGAGGTCCAGAAGATCTTGCTGTCGGCAGCCTTGATCAAGCCCTGTTCGATCATCGCATTGCGGTTGCGGTCATAGTCGGCACCGGCATCGAGTTCGCCGCGCGTGACCTGGGTCTCGATGGCCTGATGCTTGGTGTACAGCACCTTGCTAAAGAATTTTTCGGGATCGAGAATACCCATTTTCAGGAACTGATGGGTCGGGATCAGATAGCCCGAGGTCGAGCCTTTGTCACCGAAGGCGAAAGTGCGGCCCTTCAGGTCGGCCAGGCTGTTGATGCCGGATTTGGAATGCGTGATCATCAGCGCGTGGTACTCGGGTTTGCCGTCGTACAGGATAGTCGCCACCGCTTGCGCGCCGGAATAATTATTGGCCAGCACATAGCCCCACGGTCCCATCAGTGCGATATCGGTTTCGCCATTGGCGAGCGACTTGGCCAGTCCTTCCCAGCTATCGACGGTGCGTAGCTCGACCGGCTT
>AEPR01001040.1 GCA_000195205.2 Oxalobacteraceae bacterium IMCC9480
GCCGTGATTCCCCCTGCCATGACTTCCGGCAGTGCCTTGACGATCGACATGCCTACGCCGCCACCGCCGGCCACCCCGGCAGCGGCACCGGCAGTGTTTACGCCAGTACCCGCTTCGGCACCAGCGCCAGCGCCGGCAGCGACGGCCGGCGCACCCGGATTTTATTTGCAGCTGGGTGCGTTTTCGCAGGCACCCAATGCCGAAGCCGCACGCATGCGGGCGCAGCGCGAGGTGCCCGATGCGCCATCGGCCGAAGTCGTGCAGAGCGGTGCGGTGTATCGCCTCTACAGCGGACCATTCACCAGCCGCACTGATGCAGCCAGCGCTGCGCAAAAAATCCAGGATGCCGGCGGACTCAAGCCGTTCATCGTGCAGCGCTAAGTCTGACAGCGCTGTTGGGGTGCAATAACCGCAGGGCATTGCACCGA
>AEPR01001039.1 GCA_000195205.2 Oxalobacteraceae bacterium IMCC9480
GCATTGCCGGTACGCGCGCGTGGGCACAAAGGTCCGTGCCCACCCTACGGCTGCCGCTGTCGTACCCGATGGCGTTTCGCAACGAACCAGGTCCGACAGACTCCTAGCGCAGCAGCAGAATAGGAATCCGTGTCGTGCGCAGCAGCGTGGTAGTGGTGCTGCCGAGGATCAGTTGCCGCAGGCGCGAGTGGCCGTAGGCACCCATGACCATGAGGTCGATTGCGTGCGACTTGGCGTAATCAGCGAGCACGTGATCGGCGTCGCCCTGCAGCAGGTCTACCGTGACAGTCAGGCCGTTGCCGGCCAGTTGCTGGCGGGCCCGTTCCAGAGCGACCCGATGGCTGTCGGTTTCCGCGCCCACCATGACCACATCGCAGGACAAGCCGCGAAACAGCGGGCTGGTGGCCAGCAGGGCGATACCTTTGTCGGCGGTGGCGCTGGCATCGAAGGCGATCATGATCCTGTGCACCGGCACAAAGGCCGGGGGCACCACCAGGATGGGGCGGTGCAACGCACGCACCACGCGTTCCAGATTGCCACCGAGGTGACGCGCGGCCTGGCCTGCCGCGTCGCCGCGCTGGCCCAGCACGAACAGCCGGACATCGGGTTCGAGCTCGAGCAGCGTATCGACCAGTTCGCCGTGCCATTGATGGCCTTGCGGCGCGGCGATGCCGGCGTCGCGTGCGCGCGCCCTGGCGCTATCGAGTAGCAGCCGGCCGCCTTCCTGCGCGATCCGGCTGCGCTGTTCATCCAGCGCGGCGAGCTGGTCCAGCAAGTCCTCGCGCGATCCCAGTCCGATATTGCCGCTCAGGTCGCTGTGGCGCGCGGGCTGCGCGACGCGGTCCAGCACATGGGCAAATTGCAGCGGCGCTTCCAGTCGCTGTGCGGCCCAGACCGCGTAATCGCAGACGGTGGTGCTGTAGCCGGATTGATCGATGCACGCGATGATTTGCTGGTTCATGCCGTAGCTCCTTAATGTTTGAGGGATGGGTCGAGAGCGTCCGGTTTGTCGTGGATGCCGAACTGATCGACGATGGTGGCGCTGGCTGCGTTCATGCCGATGATCTCGACCACGGTGCCTTGCCGGCGGAATTTGATGACGACCTTGTCGAGCGCGCCGACAGCGGTGATGTCCCAGAAATGCGCGTTGCTGACATCGATGCGCACGCGTTCAATGGCTTCATGAAAATCAAACGCCGCATTGAAGGTCGCCGACGAGGCGAAGAACACCTGGCCGGTGACGGTGTAGTCGCGCACATCGCCGTCGCCGGAAGTCACCGAGCTGATACGCAGCAAGCGGCCGACCTTGGCGGCAAAGAACAGCGCGCTCAGCAGCACGCCGACAAAGACACCTTTGGCAAGGTCGTGCGTGGCGACGACGACGACCACGGTGGCGACCATGACGATACTGGAACTGAGCGGATTTTTTGGCAGGTTGCGCAGCGAGTCCCAGCTGAACGTTCCGATCGACACCATGACCATCACCGCCACCAGCGCCGCCATCGGAATCCTCCCGACCCACGGTCCCATGAAGACCACCATGATCAGCAGGACCACGCCGGCTGTCAGCGTCGACAAGCGTCCGCGTCCGCCGG
>AEPR01001038.1 GCA_000195205.2 Oxalobacteraceae bacterium IMCC9480
TCGAGGCATCGCGCCAGTAGAACTTGTCGAAGACGTTGTCGACATTGGCCCGCAGCGTCGTTGCCACACCATTGACGGTAATGACGTAACGCGCGCCCAGGTTGACCACGTGATACGACGGAATGGCCGCGCGGACCACGCTGTCTGGACTGAAGATCTTGTCGCTGGAATACACCCACGCGCAATTGAGCTTGATGCAGGCCAGCTGCGGCACCGCGTAATCGAGCTTCACGCCGGACTTGAAGGCCGGCACGTTAGTCACGCGCTGCTTGTCCTGGACCGCGTCGCCGGTATTACGCTGACGTGCCTGCTAAACCATTGCTGTCAAACAGCGTCAGGTCCCGCGTCAGCTTGCCCTGGGCAGCCAGCTCAAGGCCGCAATGGACTGCATCGCCATTGTGCACGTAGTCGTAAGTGGCGTTCGTATATTCGAGCGGCTTGCTGATCTGGAACGGCGCGGCCGTCATTTGCCAGCCAGGGATCAGCGTCGTCTTGATACCGATTTCCTGCTGGCGCGAAATGCCCGGATCCAGAATCCGGTTCACATTGTTGGTGCCGAACGGCACCACCCGCCATGATCGAGTCCCTGCGAATACGAGCCATGCAGACTCAGGTACGTCACCGGGCTGTAGACCAGCGCCAGCGAAGG
>AEPR01001037.1 GCA_000195205.2 Oxalobacteraceae bacterium IMCC9480
CAGCCTTATCGTGCCCACGCGTGCGCACTGGTGAGTATTGTTAGCGTTCTACGTAACGCTGCTCTTCGCATGACTCAGCGTTCAAGCGCCAATGGCTGGCGTCCGCTGGCAAGCAGTCCGGCAGAACCGCCGTTGGTGCTCCCCAGTCTGAACGCACCGGTCACCCTTGTCAGGTTGCCTGCCTGATCGCGCAGCGCACTGGCAGCGGCGGCCGCTTCTTCGACCAGGGCGGCATTTTCTTGCGTGCCCTGGTCCATGTCGACGATGGCCAGGTTGATGTGCTCGATGCCGGTCGCCTGTTCGATGCTCGATTGGGTGATCTGGCCGATGACTTCGGTGACCCGCTGCACGCTGTCGACGATGTCCTGCATCGTGTCGCCGGTCTGGTTGACCAGTTGCGCACCGCGCTCGACCTGGCTGACGGCATCGCCGATCAATTCCTTGATTTCGCGGGCAGCCGATGCCGAACGCTGCGCCAGGTTGCGCACTTCGGTGGCCACCACGGCAAAGCCGCGTCCCTGTTCGCCGGCGCGGGCGGCTTCGACG
>AEPR01001036.1 GCA_000195205.2 Oxalobacteraceae bacterium IMCC9480
CGAGGGTTCGATTCCCTTCACCCGCTCCAGACCGAACGCATCAGGCACCCGCTCCACGGTGCCTTTTTTATTGGCATCCTTCTTTCTCGACCGACAGGCAGTCCCGCATGACCGACATCCGCAAACCCATGTTCTACGATCCCACCGAGCACCGCATCCGCAGCTTCGTCACCCGTGCCGGCCGGTTGTCGACCGCCCAGGCCCGCGCCATCGAGACACTCGGTCCGCAATTTTGCATCCCGTATGACAAGGCACCGCTTGACCTGGCGCAAGCCTTCGGTCGCGTCGCGCCGGTGATTTTCGAAATCGGTTTTGGCATGGGCGAGACCAGCGCGAAGATTGCGGCGCTGATGCCCGAAAAGAATTTCATTGGCGTGGAAGTGCATACGCCGGGCGTGGGCAGTCTGCTCAAGCTGATCGGCGAACAGGAACTGGCTAACCTGCGGCTGATCCAGCATGACGCGGTCGAAGTGCTCACGCACATGATCGCGCCGCTATCGCTGGCTGGTGCCCATGTGTTTTTCCCGGATCCGTGGCACAAGGCGCGACATAACAAGCGCCGCCTGTTGCAGCCACCGCTGGTGGCCTTGCTGGCTTCGCGGATTGCCCCGGGTGGCTATCTGCATTGCGCGACCGACTGGCAGGAATACGCCGAACAGATGCTCGAGGTACTGGGTGCCGAGCCGACGCTGGTCAATAGCGACCATGGCTATGCAGCGCGCCCGGACTACCGGCCGGTAACCAAGTTCGAGAACCGCGGCCTGAAGCTCGGCCACGGCGTCTGGGACCTGGTATTCACAAAAGCCTGAGAGCAGGAAATCGGTAAGGTGCACCCGACAAAACCCGCACCGCAGCCCAAAATTCGTAGGGTGGGCACAGGGTTATCGTG
>AEPR01001035.1 GCA_000195205.2 Oxalobacteraceae bacterium IMCC9480
GCAAATCAACGTGAATACCCAGCAGCGATTCCAGGTTGTCTTGGAGACCACCTAAGTCCAATAAAGTGGCCCCTGGTAGCGCATCGACCAATAGATCAAGGTCGCTGTCGTCCCGGTCAGTCCCATGCAGCGTCGACCCGAAAACGCGCGGGTTCGCCGTGCGAAAACGACTGACCATTTCGCGCACGGCACTTCGGTTCATATTCAGTACAACGGACGGACGCATGTATATCCTTTTTTATCGGCACTAACCGAAACAGTAGGTGAGTGAGATTCACGTTTCAAGAACTATTGTCGGGAATCGCAAGACCTTGGCTCTTGTACCACATCAGAAAGCTGGCGCGAGGCCTCAGCAATCCTGATGCCTCTGTGGAAAATACCTTGCCAATGCCGTAGGGTGTGCACGGCATCATGTGCCCACGCGCGCGCCT
>AEPR01001034.1 GCA_000195205.2 Oxalobacteraceae bacterium IMCC9480
CCGCAGGGCATTGCACCGAATGATCCGCTTGCGGTTGATGAAACTGTCTGTACTCCGCCACGACCAAGCTACCGACGACCGCAATCCAATCTAGCCCAACGAAATCCAATCCACGAATATGCTGTCCAGGAACCTTAGCGCTTGTAGATGGAGGCCGGCAGTTTTCACGAACTTATTAACAAAGACTTGAATAATCTACGCTCATTTGTTAAGTTCTTTGTTATGCCTAAACCACCAACCGCCCACATCCAGAT
>AEPR01001033.1 GCA_000195205.2 Oxalobacteraceae bacterium IMCC9480
CAGTGATTTGCCCGTGGCAAGTGCGCCGCTGTCGCCGTTACCCAGTGTTTGCGCAGTCGTGCTGTTTGCGGTCAGAGTAAAACCGGCTGCCGATGCGCTGCCGATGCTCATTGGCAGGAAGGCGGCGACCAGCAGGACACCCAGGGTGCGGTGTGCGGCGGGGGAGAACAGCTCTGGCGGGCTCATGCGGATCGGCATTTAGGTGTCCTGAAAGTCATATTAAAAAACCAATATAAACTTTGCTTGTGACTACGACATGACAAC
>AEPR01001032.1 GCA_000195205.2 Oxalobacteraceae bacterium IMCC9480
GGCTGGTCGATCAGGCCGGCGCGACGATGGACGAGGTGGTGGCCAGCGTCAAGCGGGTCTCGGACATCATCAGCGAAATCACGGCCGCCAGCCAGGAACAGACCACCGGCATCGACCAGATCAACCAGGCCATCATGCAGATGGATGACGTGACACAGCAAAACGCCGCGCTGGTGGAGCAGGCGGCGGCAGCGGCATCGTCCTTGCAGGATCAGGCGGGCAGTCTGGTTGAGGTTGTGAGTGTGTTCAAGACCAATGGCATGCGTGCTGCGCCGTTAAAGGCGCAGCCGGTCATGCGCAGCGTGACAGCGCACGTCGCCGCGCCACGGAACCGGAAACTGGCAGCGCCTGCGCCAGTGGTGCCGGCACCGGCGGCTGGCGGGGAATGGGAAGAATTCTGACGCTGATGCGGGCACCGCCGGCGGGCTCGGGAGCCTGCGCGGTTTGCTCGCGTGGGCACGATG
>AEPR01001031.1 GCA_000195205.2 Oxalobacteraceae bacterium IMCC9480
GCAATAACCGCAGGGCATTGCACCGGTTGCGTACCAGATCAGCGCCCGGCTTTTAAAACTCTTCCCAGTCGTCGTTGCCAGCCGCAGGTTTCTTCACTGCCAGCGAGGAAGATCCTGTTGCCCGTGCGATCAATGTTTTCCTGGCGACAGGGATGCGTACGGCAGCCACCGTGCCGGTCTTGGCCGCGACCGGTAGCGCCACACCCGTCCCATCCAGCCGGAAAATACTGACCACACCCGACAAATGACGCGCCTGATCCTGCATGCTTTGCGCGGCGGCGGCGGCCTGTTCGACCAGTGCGGCGTTCTGCTGGGTGACGTCATCCATCTCGGTGATGGCCATGTTGATCTGCTCGATGCCACGGGTCTGTTCGGCGCTGGCCGACGAGATCTCGCCCATGATGTCGGTGACGCGCTGCACGCTGGTGACGATTTCATCCATCGTCACGCCGGCCTGATCGACCAGCCGGGCACCGGCATCGACCTTGTCGACCGAGTCGCTGATCAATCCCTTGATTTCTTTTGCGGCGGTTGCCGAGCGCTGCGCCAGGCTGCGCACTTCGGCGGCAACCACGGCAAAGCCGCGACCCTGTTCACCGGCGCGGGCTGCTTCGACGGCGGCATTGAGCGCGAGGATG
>AEPR01001030.1 GCA_000195205.2 Oxalobacteraceae bacterium IMCC9480
TGGGCACGATAACCCTGTGCCCACCCTACCGGTCGTAGGGTGGGCTCGGCCTCATCGAGCCCACGCGAGCGCACCACCAACGCCTAGTCGAATCCATATTAAAAAATAAAATGACGCCTGTCGAACTGATTACCTTGCTCTTGCTGGCCGTCGTGATCGCGCTGCAAATCGTGCTGCTGATGCGCGCGCGCGGTAGCGACACTACACCTCAAGAACTAGCCGCCGAGCGCCTCGAACGCCAGGTACAAGCCTCGGCGCAAGCCACCCGCGTCGAGCTGGGCAGCAACTTCGCCCACTTCCAGCAAACCCTGTCGGCGCAGCTGACCACGCTCAACGGTGCCATTGCCCAGCAGGCGCACAGCGGCCGCGACGAGCAATCACTGGCACTGAAACGCTTCGGTGACACGCTGCAGCAAACGCTGGCCACGCTAACCGAATCGAACGCGCAGCGCCTGCTCGAAGTGCGCGCCACGCTCGAAGAAAAAATCAAGGACCTGCAGACCGACAACGGCGCGCGGCTCGAAGAGATGCGCAAGACCGTCGATGAAAAGCTCCACGCCACGCTCGAACAGCGCCTCGGCGAATCATTCAAGCTGGTCTCCGACCGGCTCGAAAAAGTCCATCAGGGCCTGGGCGAAATGCAGCAACTGGCCATCGGCGTCGGTGACCTCAAGCGCGTGCTGACCAACGTCAAGACCCGCGGTACCTGGGGCGAAGTGCAGCTCGAAATGCTGCTCGAACAAGTGCTCACGCCCGAGCAGTACGCCAAAAATGTCGAGACCGTGCCCGGTAGCGGCGAGCGCGTCGAGTTCGCCATCAAGTTACCCGGACAGGACCACGGCACCACGCCGGTCTGGATGCCGATCGACGCCAAGTTTCCGAAAGAGCAGTACGAGCGACTGTCGGACGCCGCCGACCGTGCCGATGCCGACGGTGTCGCCAGCGCCGGTCGCGAGCTCGAACGCGTGATTCGCGGCGAGGCAAAAACCATCGCTGACAAGTACCTGTCACCGCCACTGACGAC
This sequence comes from Oxalobacteraceae bacterium IMCC9480, assembly GCA_000195205.2. Taxonomy (GTDB): domain Bacteria; phylum Pseudomonadota; class Gammaproteobacteria; order Burkholderiales; family Burkholderiaceae_D; genus Actimicrobium. The sequence continues at coordinate 1,025 of AEPR01001030.1, forward strand.
CGACTTCGCGATCCTGTTCCTGCCGACCGAAGGCCTGTATGCCGAAGTCATGCGCCGGCCCGGCCTGGCCGACGACATGCAGCGCGTGCACCGCGTCAGCATCGCCGGACCGTCGACGCTGTCGGCCTTGCTCAACAGCCTGCAGATGGGGTTTCGGACA
>AEPR01001029.1 GCA_000195205.2 Oxalobacteraceae bacterium IMCC9480
ATTTCCTGCAGATCTGGATCGAGCCTAACGTGCAAGGCATCCCGCCCGGCTACGAAGAAAAGCATTTTGACGATGCAGAAAAGCGCGGCCTTCTGCGCCTGATCGCCAGCCCGGATGGCCGCGACGGCTCGGTCGTCGTGCATCAGGACGCCTACGTTTACGCAGGCTTGTTCGATGGCACCGAAAGCGCCAGCCTGTCGCTCGATCCGGAACGCCTTGCCTATGTGCATGTGGCCACCGGTGCTGTAGTCGTCAACGGCGTGCAACTGGAAGCGGGCGATGCAGTGCGTGTGACGGCAGAAATGCAGCTCAGCCTTGGTGATGCCAAACAGGCGCATGTGCTGGTATTC
>AEPR01001028.1 GCA_000195205.2 Oxalobacteraceae bacterium IMCC9480
CCAACACGTTGCGCTGACCCGCCGCAATATCATCCTGTCGGACATAGTTGAGTTCGATCGTGACGCCATCAGGGTCTTCAACGAAGATTTGATGCAGTTCCATGCTCGGTACCTTACGCTGCCGAAATGCAATCTGATGTTGAGTCAGGCGGCAATAGGTTTCCTCGATATCCGACGCTGAAAAAGCAATATGATCAAGATTGCCGCTCCCGGAATCGTGTGCGGTAGAGCCCGTCTTGTCACCTAGATAGTCACTCAAACCGGATGGATTTGTGCGGTCAATGCCTACCAGATGCACCACGCTGCTGCCGGTAATCTGCCCATCAGATGCGGTGACGTACAACCATGCACCCGGAAATGGAAACGCTGGTCTCGGCCCAGGGGTAAATCCCAGTGCCTGCTCATAAAAAAGAGTGGCGCGTTGAACCTCGGTGGTGCGGATCGAATAATGATCCAGTTTGTTTATGCTCATGATCAGCCTTGATTTAGTGATTTAGTGATGAGGTAGTGAATGCGCGAATGGGTGCGCAACGCGGGTGGGTAAGATCTTAATTTGGAAAGCTTTAGAGTCTTTGTAAGCACCTGTGATAACAGTAAATT
>AEPR01001027.1 GCA_000195205.2 Oxalobacteraceae bacterium IMCC9480
CAGCGCCCGGAACTTTTTTTGCAGCACCAGTAACGCGGCCGCCTCTGCCAGCGCTTTCTCCTTGCGACGTAATTCCCGCTTGAGTTGCTCGTTCTCTTCTTTTAACGTGCGCAATGCGCGGGTCGCTTCTGGCATCTCTCGGACCGGTACACAAAAGGCGGCTTTCCAGTTGGCCAGATGATGCGCAAACAACCCGCGTTCCCGGCACCACGCATGGACTTCTTCGACACTCAGACCATGCGTTTCCTGCAAGGCCAGCAACTGCTCTTCCACGCGCCAATCTTGTGGCCGTTTCTCTTTGCTCTCGGGCGGACTGACTTGCTTCACGGCGCTCGACTTCCTCTTCATCCAGTATTTCAGTTTCTCGTAATCGATATGCAATTCCTGCGCCACTGACCGGATCGTCCTGCCATTGCGGAAATACACCTTCACCAGGGCTTGTTCGATAAATGCTGCTGCGTACGACGACTTCATTGTGGCCTCTATGGGATACATCAGGA
>AEPR01001026.1 GCA_000195205.2 Oxalobacteraceae bacterium IMCC9480
GTTATACGGGCAAATAATTTAGATGATTGCAAGGTAAGTGCTGACTCAGCAGCGAGATTGCGCCATGCCGTGATGTCATATAAAGCAGGATGCAGCAGCTTACCGGCGAATTGAGTTTTCCAGCGTCGGGGTGTGAGTTCATCTACATTTGATGCAGCTTCCTGCCCAACACGCTTGAGCACAGCAAAAACATAATGATAAGGATCGATGTCATGCAGGCGGCAGGTCAGGGTCAGACTTTACATGATGCCAATGTGTTTTGCGCCCACCTCGGCCCAATTGAACGCCCAGTTTTTCCGGCCCATCGGGATGGCGCGCAGCGAGCGCTCGAAATGAATAATATCAATCAAGACATCCGGACATCGGCTGGGGTTCGGAGCCTGCGCAATGCTCACGCTGGTACGCGAGCGAACAGGCAACGGGACTGATGGGCAAAGAACCCTTTTGTTCGGAATGCTTGTCGATCCAAGTAAAGAGTAGCTAGACAACGGGTTTAGCGAACGTGGTCCCCCAAGCCTGCTCCGCAGCTCCTATCAGATGGGGTCACCATATGTGCGCATCGGCGGCAAAGAGCGCACCTGTCCATTCCAACGCCTACTCGGCCGGACCACGTTTGATGTCTGGCGTCAAATATCCTGCGGCATGCACGGGCCAGCGTTATGAACGCGTCAATGCTATCTTCCTGGCGGGCCGCGCATAAGCTGCATAGCCATATGTTTGCAGTCCCCCTCCTTGCGGTAGCGACAGATCGAGGGCCTCGTGAGTATGGCTCGCGAAGCGACTACTAAAGTAAGGGAAACAAATTTCAACCTACTTGCCATATGCGGACCAGAAATTCGCCGCCGTTATCTTGCAGGTACCGGGCGCAACAGCCTTGATCGGTGTTTCATCCAATGCCACCACACGGAAATTGCGAATAGCGCGCCGTTTGAGCATCGTGTATTGGTTCAAGCAGCATGCCAGCACGCTAGTTGGGCTGGGCTAGACAAGCCTGACTACCCTTTACGCTGACGCCCCGCAAGCGCTGATGCCGGCGATACAGCGGCAAGTAAAGGGCAGTTTATCGACCATCATGCCAGCGATGATACTGATGTCAGCACGACTATCGTCGAGTACGCCGATCAGTACAGGCGATCAGGATAGGACCGACGTATCACGGCGCTTGATAACCGGAAGGACAAACTTCAAGACGTCGCTCACTCTTCTTGCTGAAAATCTGGCGCTGAAACCGGGCGACTTGCCGGATCAGATGGGCGATCTCATGGTCGAGTTTGACGATAAATTCGATTAGGGCCGGTGCCGACACCGCTGTAACAGCGCTAGCGTTATGAGTCAGTAATATCGATGACTGCAGCGTAATCCTGTCTACACACGAAGCGCTCGACTAACCTTTGATCTCCGGTGATAGCGGTGGGTACTGATCATCCGCGTTTGTGCCTTCAAGTTCCTTATCAAGTGGCAACTTCTATCCA
>AEPR01001025.1 GCA_000195205.2 Oxalobacteraceae bacterium IMCC9480
AAGCTCAAGCCATTGTCGTCGGCCAGGTCATGGATGCAAGCGCGCAGGATGTTGTACTCGGCCACCACCTCATCAATGGCAAAGCCATCTTCTAGCCGTTGCAGGCCGTGTTCCGGCGGCGTCGTAATGTGCGATTCAATTCGGCTGTCGCTCATATTGCGTCGAAACGCACTGGCCAGCTCGTCGAGCAACAAGGGGATATGGTCGTTGAGTGTCGGCTGGTCGAGGTGCCGCGCGGAGTCGAGTTGCCGGAGCCGGTCGCGCCAACTCTCCATCAGCACGATGCGCTGGTCAACGATCAGGCTGGCAAGCAAGTTGAGCCGGTTAATGATGATGCCCCCGAATAGCCAATCAGTTAGCAGTCAGTGTTTTTCGGAACCAGGCACCGATATCGTTGATCTCTTGCGGACAGAGCGAATGCTGCATCGGATACGCTTGCCAGTCGACGGCATAACCGAGAGACAGCAGCAGGTCGCGAGACTGCTCGGCACGCGCAAAAGGGATCACCGGATCACTGCGGCCATGGGCCAGGAAGATCGGCGTGTGCTGGTTGGCCGGATGCCGTTCTTCTGCCAGCTTGGCATTGAGCGGAACGTAGCCGGACAAGCACAGCAAGCCGGCCAATTGCTCGGGATGACGCAAGCCGGTTTGCAGTGTCATTGCGCAGCCCTGCGAAAACCCTGCCAGCACAATGCGGCTGGCGGGAATGCCCGCTGCGG
>AEPR01001024.1 GCA_000195205.2 Oxalobacteraceae bacterium IMCC9480
TGTCAGGGCGAAGATGCCTGAGCCGATCATTACACCGGTACCCATTGCGACCGCGCTACCGGGGGTGATCGAGCCCTTCTTGTAGTCGCTGTTCATCTGTTCGTGTTGCATCTTGATCGCTCTCTAAATTTCAGCGTTTGGCGGCACCGGAACTCGGCATGAGGGGGCTTGTCGTTTTTACATGTAGTCGCCCAGCATAACGCCGAATCATCGGGCCAATGACATTAATGCCGGGAATGGCGGGCATCTTCAGTGAACCGGCAGCAGACATGCCCGGATTGCGTCATGCAAGTGAAGCCCGGCGCTGCCTTTTGAAATTTCGACGATGGTCGTC
>AEPR01001023.1 GCA_000195205.2 Oxalobacteraceae bacterium IMCC9480
TGTGCCCACCCTACAGTCGGTACTGGCGAGTAATGTTAGCCCACCATGGATCGTTCATGGCGGATGGGGATTCGCCACCGTGAACTCGCTATCGCGCCGTCCATTTTGCCGGCGATTTTTACTTGATATCCCCGGCATCACCGGCCGCCATCGCAACTGCCTGATCGACGATGCTTGCCATGTAACCATCATGACTGTAGTCCCTGGTCTGGTTGGCTTTTAACTGCTCGGGGTTGTCCATCATCTCACTGAGGAAATGGATTGCCTTGTTGTGGTTAACGAACTCCTTGCCGTTGGGATCCATGCCATTTTTAATGTAGGCCTGCTCGACAAGATTAATCGCCTTGACGTAGTTGTCACCCCAGTGCGCCCTGACGCGCGCTTCGTTGTCATGTCCAGCCTGCGCATACAGAGGATCTTCCGGGCCCGTCGCATGCGTTATATAACCACCTTCGCCAGGCGGGGTAACCCCCCCTCCGTTCACCGCGCCTTGCGTAGGGGTGACACCGCCCGCACCACCACCACCACCACCACAGCCGCCCGCCCCGTTAGCC
>AEPR01001022.1 GCA_000195205.2 Oxalobacteraceae bacterium IMCC9480
TGCTCGATCGCCTGCAACAGGTGCAGGGAAGCCGGATGCGGTCACAGCATGCGGGCGCGCTGCTGTTCATCGACCTCGATAATTTCAAGACGCTCAATGACACGCTCGGGCATGACATGGGCGACCTGTTGCTGCAGCAGGTCGCACGGCGTCTGAGCAGTTGCGTGCGTGCCGAAGATACCGTGGGCCGCTTGGGCGGCGATGAATTTGTGGTGATGCTGGTCGACCTCGACGATGGTCCTGATTCGGCCGCCAGCCACGCCGCCGCGGTCAGCGAAAAAATCCTGCAGGTGCTACGTCAGCCTTACCAGATCGCCGGTTGCAGTTACCACTCGACGGCCAGTATTGGCGTCACGCTGTTCGGGCCCGAAGATACGGTCGTCACCGATTTGCTCAAGCGCGCCGACATGGCGATGTACCAGGCCAAGGCCGCCGGGCGCGACACGCAGCGCTTCTTTGCGCCATCGATGCAGATTGCCGTGTCGGCCCGCGCACTACTTGAAAGCCAGTTGCGCATGGCGGTGCCTAACCATGAATTCGAACTGCATTTCCAGGCCCAGGTGCGCGGCGATGGCAAACTCTCCGGCGTCGAGGCACTGATCCGCTGGAAGCATCCGAGCCGCGGCCTGTTGTGGCCGGTCGACTTCATCGGACTGGCCGAAGAGAGCGGCCTGATTCTGCCGCTCGGTCGCTGGGTGCTGAGCGCCGGTTGCCTGCAGCTCGCCACATGGCAGGCCCACCCCGAGACGGCTGATCTGCAGTTGGCCATCAATGTCAGCGCGCGCCAGTTCCGTCATCCGCAATTCGTCAATGACGTGGTTGCTGCGATCGCGCAATCCGGCGTTGATCCGCACCACCTGAAGCTGGAAATGACCGAGAGCGTGCTGTTCGACGACATCGACGAAAGCAGTGCCCGGATGTCCGAACTGCGCAAGCTCGGCATCGGATTTTCGCTGGATGATTTTGGTACCGGCTATTCGTCGCTGTCGTACCTGAAGATCCTGCCGATCAACCAGCTCAAGATCGACCAATCCTTCGTGC
>AEPR01001021.1 GCA_000195205.2 Oxalobacteraceae bacterium IMCC9480
GCTGGGCGGGTATTTGCTGCCGGGTGCGCCACGGACCTTCAAGATCTCGGCGCAGCTTGATTTTTAACGGATGAAAATCAGCGGGCAGCGTTCAACAACTGCTTGAAATCGCTGTCCAGCCTGGTCAGTGCCGCATCAATCCGGCCCCGGCGTTCCTTGATCCAGCCCTCCTGCTGCGACAGGGATAATTGGGCGCCCTTGACCATGCGTTCCATCTCGGCGGGTTGCGGCCCCCCTGTTGTGGCGCGGTTGTTGACGATCGCGACAGGGTCGAGGGTCGAACGGAATTCCTGTTCGCTCATCGGCAGTTCGCCACCCTGATCTTTCACGGCATCGCGATAGATCCGCTGCGCCTGATCGTAGGGAAAGTCGAGCGGCTTGATGTTGTGTTCCTTGGCGTAGTCGACAATCTCTGACGCAAAATGATGGCCGAGCCGGAACGGCAGTTTGTATTT
>AEPR01001020.1 GCA_000195205.2 Oxalobacteraceae bacterium IMCC9480
CCTTCGCTGGCGCTGGTCTACAGCCCGGTGGCGAGCCTGAGCCTGTATGGATCGTATTCGCGGGGACTCGAGCATGGCGGCGTGGCACCGTTTGGCACCAACAACGTGAACCAGATTCTGGATCCGGGCACTTCACGCCAGCAGGAAATCGGCATCAAGACGGCGCTGATGCCGGGCTGGCAAATGACGGCGGCGCTGTTCCAGATCAGCAAGCCGCTCGAATACACGAATGCCAATTACGACTACGTGCGCAATGGCGATGCGGTCCATCGCGGCCTTGAGCTGGCCGCACAGGGCAAGCTGACGCGTGACCTGACACTGGGCCTGACGGCGATGGCCTTGCAGGCACGCCAGCGCAATACCGGCGACGCGGTGCAGGACAACCAGCGCGTGACCAATGTGCCGGCGTTCAAGTCCGGCGTGACGCTCGATTACGCGGTACCGCAACTGGCCGGCGTCAAGCTCAATGGCGCGTGGGTATATTCCAGCGACAAGATCTTTAGTCCCGACAGCGTGGTGCGCGCGACCATTCCGTCGTATCACGTGGTCGATCTGGGCGCGCGTTACGTCACCACTGTCAACGGTGTCGCCACGACGCTGCGGGCCAATGTCGACAACGTGCTCGACAAGTTCTACTGGCGCGATGCCTCGA
>AEPR01001019.1 GCA_000195205.2 Oxalobacteraceae bacterium IMCC9480
AGTTTCAATACTGTTGTACGCGTCGTTATTGCTCAACAAAAATTGAAGGGCTTCCTTGGTTTTTGCACTCGTATTCGGATCGTCGGCCAGTGCTTTCAATTCGCCTCGCGTGTAGGTCCGGTATTGGCCGTTATTCATGAACATCGGATCATTCGCAAGCGTTTGTGCTGCCGATGCATAGCTGGTGTTGCTGCCGCCACTGCCGCTGTAAGGACTCGGACTTGGGCTTGGGCTTGGACTGTAACCATCACCACTGCCGCCTCCGCCTCCATCACCGCCTCCACCTTCGCCTCCGCCTCCGCCA
>AEPR01001018.1 GCA_000195205.2 Oxalobacteraceae bacterium IMCC9480
TTTTTACACTACAAAAAGCGACGCTAGACTTCTCCAGCGGTTCGGAGGATTGCCGTTAATTAAGGCTGCTGAAATGGTTTCTAATTTATCGGAAATTCAAGGAATGCTTATTCAGAGTGACAGTGATGCATGGTTCGTTGCTGACAAAAAGGCACTAAAGCATGTGGTTGGACAAGTACGTAGTTCTAATTTTGGTTAATGTATTAAGTGATCAAGCATTTCTGATTTTAAAAATCCATCGGATTTGGCGTCTGCCGCATCCATTTTTTCAAGGAGAGTAAAGAATTTTCCGTCAGGACTGGCAACAGCACTGGCAACAACGCCGACGGCACCAACGGCAACATCACCGTCAGCGGCAGCCGGATCAACGCAGGCAGGGATGCACGCCTGCTCGCCGACGGCAAGATCGACCTGGGCGCGGCTAGCAACACGGCTACGCAAACCAGCAGCAACAACTCGAGCAGTGCCTCGATTGGCATCGGTTT
>AEPR01001017.1 GCA_000195205.2 Oxalobacteraceae bacterium IMCC9480
GGCATTGAGCAGTGCGACGATCCGTCGCAAACTCGCCGCCCTCTCCTCGCTATTCGAATACCTGTGCGAAACCAATGCGGTCGAGAGCAATCCGGTCAAGGGCGTCAAACGCCCCAAAGTCGACAGCACCGAAGGCAAGACACCGGCCATCGGTGATCACCAGGCGCGGGCCCTGCTGGCGATCCCGGACATCACGACCCTGCGTGGGTTACGTGACCGCGCCATTTTGTCCACCCTGCTCTATCACGGCTTGCGCCGGGCC
>AEPR01001016.1 GCA_000195205.2 Oxalobacteraceae bacterium IMCC9480
CCGTCGTATGTCGCAGGGCACCCGCCGGCTGCGTTGCCACCACCACAAATAGTTCATGCGGAAATGGCACAGGTCCACCAACACCCACCAACTCAAGAGCATGCAGCAGCATCCGTTCAGCCTATCGTGCCCAACAAAGCAGCCGCACCAGTTGCTGCCCTACCCCATCCGCTGACACCAGATAATAAAGCCTCACACGAATACGGTGATACGAGACCTGTCTCGATGGCACAACCTCAATCGTCGTCAAATCCTCTCCCAGTGCCTGGATCAGGCAAGCCAGTCACGTCGCCACAACTTTTCGCCGCACAGCCTGCACCCGATCGACCAAAGCCACCCGCCGCAAAAAATCCACCGCCACCACATCCTTCGAATCCTGTCGCG
>AEPR01001015.1 GCA_000195205.2 Oxalobacteraceae bacterium IMCC9480
ATGGTCGGATGGGTGAGGGCGGCACCCAGGGCGATCGGGTGCGGCGTGAGCGCCAGTGCGCCGTTCGCGTCAATCCGCAAGGTTTCCCGTTCGATGCCGCGCCGGCCCTGGGACAGCAATGCGCGGTGCGCATCGGTCGACAGCAAGGCGAGGCGTTGGTGGAGAAGATCGTTCAATGGAGTGTCCTTAAAATCGGAGGCGCTGCCGATCCGGCGCGCCGAGGTCGCAGAGAATAACCGAAATCAGTGTCGCAGGTTTTCGCAGGGACTCGTGCGGCATCTAAAAAAAAGCCCGCACACCAATCGGTGTGCGGGCAAAACCCTAGGAAACGCTGGGCGCAGTGTAGGCTCAGAGAATGACCGGGTAATGACATCGGGAGGTCTCATCAGCGCTAACGTTCCCGGATAGCACGGTTCGTAGCTTGGGTTGGGTTACGGTCGTCGGTAGTTTGTGTTTTATGTGCTCTGTCACGACCAAGCCGGGGGCCGCCCGCGTAGGCGCTAACAGTGCGATCCTGTCCGGACAGTAGGGTGGGCACGGCCTCTTGTGCCCAC
>AEPR01001014.1 GCA_000195205.2 Oxalobacteraceae bacterium IMCC9480
ACTGAGACGGTCCTGACCAACAGCCTCGGCCAGCGCACCACCTATCGCCACGCGGTCGTCGGCGACCGGCATCAGGTGCTGGAAGTACGCGGTCCGGGCTGCCGCCTGTGCAGCGAAGGCAATATCCGCTACGCCTACAACGCGCTCGGCCAGCTGACCGCAACGACGCGGCTCAATGCCGCCGGCCAGCCGCTGTCCGGCGTGCACCTGACGCTAGACCATGTCGG
>AEPR01001013.1 GCA_000195205.2 Oxalobacteraceae bacterium IMCC9480
GCGGCCCATGGTTGTCTCGACCAAGGCACGTTGTCCGTAGCCCGTGGCTTTTTTCCAGGCCAACCGACCTTCTGTGTTGATTTTCTCAAGATGACGATCACGCTGATCGGACGCACACGGCGCAGTGCCGGGAACAGCGGTTTTGCGTGATGGAATTACTACCTCGATATTGCTGCCATGTTGCGCGATTGTTTGATAGCTCGGCGCGCCATCGTAGGCACCTTCGGCGATGACTTTTTCTCTCTCTTCATCGATCTGCACCGGCGGTGGCCTCACCTGCGACGCGTCGCCTGTGTCCTGATCGGTGAGCACTTGCGCGCGATCATGCCATTGTCGGCGTCGACCGCCAGATGGAGCTTGCGCCACGTACGGCGCGACTTCGTGCCATGTTTTGCTACC
>AEPR01001012.1 GCA_000195205.2 Oxalobacteraceae bacterium IMCC9480
GGCACACGAGAAACTGCGCCGTCAACATTCGTGGATGTCCACATCGCGCCTGCCACCAACGTTATGGTACCTGTTGCGGTACCGGTGCCGGTGCCGATTGATACGAATGCGCCGAAGGCGATACGGGTGTATCGACAAACCATCCAGCCTCGCGTCATCGAAATCAGCCTGGCGATCAACACCTCGCGTCTGGAGGGAACGGTCGATGCAGCCATCCTGAAGCAGAAATTAAGTCACTTCCACCCATGGTCGGCCTGCCTGTCGGCACGCGGATCTGGA
>AEPR01001011.1 GCA_000195205.2 Oxalobacteraceae bacterium IMCC9480
TAGCCAGTTACGGGTGCGTGGGGTAGTTGGTTTGCGGGTCGTCGATGCGTCTATCATGCCGACGATCACGTCTGGAAATACCAATTCACCGACGGTAATGATTGCCGAAAGAGCTGCAATATTGATCCTTGCTGCGCATAAGGGATAACACCTAGAAGGGACTTTCTGGTGCCGTATCTATATCGAACAAGCTATGATCGCGGCTGAGTTCACGTTGGAAGAACAGTGTCGTATCGAGTCAATTTGGCGTGGTAGTTGTACGGTATTGTTTGATCCCCTTGTCGCTTGTACTATCGATAAAAATTTGTGGCTGCACAAAAAATAAGCAAACAGGAGACACGATGACCGAAGTCATCCTAGAAACAAAAAACTTGACCAAAGAGTTCAAGGGAT
>AEPR01001010.1 GCA_000195205.2 Oxalobacteraceae bacterium IMCC9480
CTGCTGCGCATCATCGCCGGCCTCGAACAACAGGATCGCGGCAGCCTGCTGATGGCGGGTCGCGACATCGGCCGCTTGCCACCGGCGCAGCGCAATTACGGCATCGTGTTCCAGTCGTACGCGCTATTCCCGAACCTGACCGTGGCGCAGAACATCGGCTATGCCTTACGCACCGGCCGCGCCGAAAAAATCCGCCGCGTCGATGAATTGCTCGACCTGGTCGGCCTCACCGGCACCGAAGATCGCTATCCGGCGCAGCTGTCCGGTGGCCAGCAACAGCGTGTC
>AEPR01001009.1 GCA_000195205.2 Oxalobacteraceae bacterium IMCC9480
CTGCCGAAGCAGATGCATTACTCAGTAAGGATGGCACGGACATGGTGAATGTCGGCTTCGCACTGGTCGCAGCAGGACAAGCTGACAAGGGACTTGCGTTAATTGAAGGCGGTATCAAGAAGGGCAATCTGAAACGCCTCGACGATGCCCGGCTACACCTGGGCGTGGCTTATGCCAGTGCGGGCAAGAAAGACTTGGCTATCAAGGCGTTCAAGTCCGTACAAGGCACCGACGGCGCGGCTGATCTGGCTCGACTGTGGCTGGTGCAGACATCGACGCCGATGAACTGAGAATCTGATCGATGGCAGTATCACTGGAACAAGCTTGTGCGGGATTGGAATTCGTGAATCCTGCTTTTTTAGTATTACCACTGTGCAGTTTCTAATTAGATTCTCTAAAGTGTGTCGTCTGACAAAATTTTCTCTATTCCTAACTCGGGCAAGGGTAGACACCGTCGATAGGGAATAACTAGCAGCGCTCTAGGGGGGAACTGAGTTAATTGTCTGATTTTTGGCGTTTAAGGTCTACTGACCTTCAGTTTCAAAGAGACCGCAATGGCACAAAAGCGAACAGTTTCTGCCCGTCGTGGAGCATGCCGTGCCCTGGACTGAACTTGAGACAGTTATTGCTACTGTTTAGCCGACCGGCATGCGCGGTCATTCACCGATCGGTCTGTCGCAGATGCGCCCTACGGTAGCCAGGCAGTGCGTGCGTTTGTCGGTGTGGATCTGGCGCGCGAA
>AEPR01001008.1 GCA_000195205.2 Oxalobacteraceae bacterium IMCC9480
ACGATGACCCTGTGCCCACCCTACAGTGAGTACTGACGAGGTACGTTAGCGCCTATGAGGGCGGTCCTGCTTTTTGTGGATTCTGTAATCCGCGCTGTCATGGCGCGACCAAGCACCTTTTTGGAGTTGTTCATGTTGCGTCCCGCCGTCCTGTTTCTTGCTGCCGCGCTGTCCTGTGGCAGCGCCTTCGCCGTCGATACACTGCGCCTCGGCGTCGGCCTGTTCCAGCCCGACAAGGAAAAGAACGACGCCACCTATCGTCCGCTGGCCGAGTACCTGTCAAAAAAGCTCGG
>AEPR01001007.1 GCA_000195205.2 Oxalobacteraceae bacterium IMCC9480
CCCCGGCCGATGCGCTGCAGGCCGCCACCCGAACCGGTGGCATCAGCTACAGCGTGGTGCAGGAAGACTTGCAAAGCGACCTGTCCAAGCAACTGGTCAATGCGCAAGCGCAGCTCAATAATTACGCCTCGTCAGGCAATAACACGCTGATCACGTTTTATACCAATGAAATCACGCGCATCCGCGCGGCACTGGCCGCTGATGGCTTGCTCGGTGCAACGCGCACCACCGCCGATGGCACCATCGTTGCCGGTGCCG
>AEPR01001006.1 GCA_000195205.2 Oxalobacteraceae bacterium IMCC9480
CGCAGGCTGATGCCGGTCAGCAGGGTCGGATGCAGCGGATCTTCGTAGTGGTACTGGCGTTCGGTCTGCGTCGGCAGGCGTACCCGGATCAGATTGGCCAGTAGCGACGACGGCGTGATGCCGGCACCGGCCGGCGCAGTGCTGCCGTAGTCGTAGTCAAACCGTCCGGCCGGACTGTCGATGGCGCGCACGCCATTGAAACTGGTGCCGCTACGCGCGGTCTTGCGGTCCGGATAGATCAGGTGTAGTTGCCGGCCCTGCGGATCGGTGACCTGCATCAGCAAGCCCGCGTTGTCGTAAATCAGGCTGACGAATTCGCCGGTCGGCGCGACGATTTGTTCGAGTTTGCGCTGGGCGTTGAAGCGCCAGACTTGCCCGTCGGTGCGTTGCCAGGCGTATTCATCGCCGCGCGCGCTGCGCAGTATGTCAAGGGTGCCGTTGGCCGGATCGGTGG
>AEPR01001005.1 GCA_000195205.2 Oxalobacteraceae bacterium IMCC9480
CGCAACGCCGTTGGTGTAATTCGGCACGATGGTGGCGCGGTGCTTTGCGGCCAGCCTGACCAGCGACGCGGAGGTCCGGTTCAATTGATCAGCCAGGTTGAGCAGATCGTCGCGCAGGATCGCGGCACGGTAGGTGGCATGCATGTCCTGGCTGGATCGTCCGGCATGCAGCAGCGTGACCTCGGGCCCGGCGGCAGCAATGAGCAAGGGCTCGAAGGTGATGACACTGGACGGCCGTTTTGCTCCCGGCAGACTGCCGTCGGCGAGCACCTTGGCAATGCCGCCGGCAACCCGCGGCACCATCGCTTTATCCAGCAAGCCCTCGTCCGCATTGATGACGGCGGTGGCC
>AEPR01001004.1 GCA_000195205.2 Oxalobacteraceae bacterium IMCC9480
CGCCGGGTTGATCAACCCGGCGGCTTTTTTTACTACGCGACGCTTATTTCAGCGTCAGTATCCATTTGACCAAGGTGCGGGCTTCGGCCTCGCTGACCTGGGCATTACCCGGCATCGGTACCGCACCCCAGTTACCACTGCCGCCCTTGAGGACTTTTTGCGTCAGCTTGTCTTCCGCATCTTTTTGTCCGGCATATTTGGCAGCCACATCCTTGAATCCGGGACCAACCACCTTGTTGGCCACCGCATGGCAGGCCATGCAATTTTTTGACTTGGCCAAATCGGCACTGGCCAGCGCCACATTCGACAACAGTGCACTCAAGGCCACACCGACGAGCAGGTAATGTTTCATTGCGATCTCCCTAGAAGCTAGCGGCTGATTCTACCGTGGATTACGGGAATGCCTGCGCAGCGAAGTTGTGACAAATTAACGGCCGCCGCCAGGGATCGTTGACCGCTGTGATTGACCGTTACTTCCATACACAATATCCTGCGAGAAAGGGGAATCGCAATGCCGATCATCATACTCATCGTTGTTCTGGGCCTGCTCCGCTATTTCGAAATCGGCCCGGTCGCCAACTTGTCCTGGTGGTGGATCGCCGGCTTGTTCGGCGTCGCCTTCATCTGGTTCGAATTTGTCGAACCCATTTTCGGGCTCGACAAGCGCAAAGCCCACGACGACATGGACCGCATTCGCGAGGAACGTGTCAAAAAAACCTTCGAGAAAAA
>AEPR01001003.1 GCA_000195205.2 Oxalobacteraceae bacterium IMCC9480
CCGCTACTGATGACCTTGTTCTACCTGTGGTCGGCTGCCAATGACCAGGTCATGTTTGCGCGTGCCGAACTGCAGGGACTGACTTACGTGCACCCGCTGGTCGATCTGGTCAAGGCGGCTCAGGGCCGGCGACGGGTAGCGTCCGGCAATGCGCCGCAAATGGCGGAGCAGCAAGCCGCTGTCAGCGCCGCCTTCGACAAAGTCCAGGCGCGCCAGACCGAACTGGGCAAGGACTTCGGCACTGAAAAACCCTTCGCGCTGCTGCTCAAGGCGCATCAGGCCCTGCTGCAAACGCCGCTGGCGGCTAATCCGGATGCGACCTTCAAGCTGCACTCCGACTACGTCGCACTGGCGCTGGACTTGCTGGCGCGCGTGGCCGATGGCTCGCAACTGAGCCTGGATCCGGACCTCGACACCTATCACATGATGAATATCTCGGTGCTGCGCGGGCCTATGCAATATGAAAACACCGCGCAATTGCGCGGCCTCGGCAACCTCGTCCTCACTGACAAGGAACTGACACCGGCACGACGCGAACTGATGAGCCAGCGCATTGCGATCCAGGACTATCTCGACAAGGATGTCGAGGCCTCCTACAAGGCCGGCATCGCCATTTTTCCGGACGTCGCCCGCAACATGGACATGCCGGCGACAGACGCCGCGTCGGATGCCTTCCGGGCTGCGATCACGAAACAGATCATGGGTGCGGAACTGGCCGGCGATGCCGCCACCTATCTCGCGCTGGGCAATGCCGCCGTCGACAAGCAGATCGCACTGACCTTGCAGATCATGGCGCGGCTCGACGGCCAGCTGCAGGCCCGCATCGTGCGCTTGCACGCAACGCTGATGACCCAGTTCGCCATCTGCCTGTTTTTTGTGCTGCTCGCGAGCTATCTGATGCTGGCGTTTTACAAGGTGATGATGGGCGGCTTGCAGGAAGTCGCCGGTCATCTGCAGGAAATCACCAAGGGCAACCTGACCACCGCACCCAAGCCTTGGGGCAGCGATGAAGCAGCCCAGCTGATGGACACGATGGGCGAGATGCAGACCAGCTTGCGGCGCATTGTCGGCGCGGTGCTCGACGGCTCGGTGCAGGTGCAGACCGCCAGCGACGAGATCGCCGCTGCCGCCAACGACCTGTCGGGCCGGGCCGAGCAGGCTGCTGCTAGTCTGGAGGAAACGGCTTCGAGCATGGAACAGATTTCATCGACCGTGAAGCAGACCTCCAGCACGGTGGCCGGTGCGATGGTCATCGTGCAGGCCAATGCGGTATCGGCCACGCGCGGCGGTGTCGTGATCAATCAGGTGGCGGCCACGATGGAAGGCATCCGGGTGTCATCGAACAAGATCGGCGAGATCATCGGCGTCATCGATGGCATTGCGTTCCAGACCAACATCCTC
>AEPR01001002.1 GCA_000195205.2 Oxalobacteraceae bacterium IMCC9480
GGGTGCAATAACCGAAGGGCATTGCACCGCCGCCGTTACGACAACGCCTTGTAAAACATATACCCCGCCAGTGAAAACAGCATCACCGCGAAAATCTTTTTCAGCGTCTTGACAGGCAATGCGTGCGCCGCCTTCGCGCCCAGCGGCGCCGTCACCACGCTGGCCATCGAGATCACCAGCAATGCCGGCAAGTAGATATAGCCCAGCGAACCGGAAGGCAAGTCCGGGATCGACAAGCCGAAATAGATATTCGACAAAGTCCCCGCCAGCGCAATCGGAAAACCAAGCGCGGCGCTGGTGGCTACCGCATTGTGGATCTTGACCTGGCACCAGGTCATGAACGGTACCGAGACAAATCCACCGCCGGCACCCACCAGCCCAGCCAGCACGCCAATGCCGCCACCAGCCGCAAACATGCCGGCATTGCCCGGCAAGCCGCGCGTGCCGGAGGGCTTTTTATCGAACAGCATCTGGGCCGCAGAAAAGGTGACAAACACCGCGAAGAACATCGCCAGCGTAGCCGAGTTCATTTGCTGGCCTATCCACGGACCGACCCATGAACCGATCAGAATGCCCGGTGCCAGCAGCTTAACAATGTCCCAGCGCACCGCGCCACGGCGGTGATGCGCGACCACTGACGACACCGACGTGAACATGATGGTGGCCAGCGACGTGGCGATGGCCACGTGAATGATCAGCTCTTTCGGGAAGTCCTTGTACGTCAGCAGCGCCGTGATAAATGGCACCAGCAACATGCCGCCACCGATGCCGAGCAGGCCGGCAGCAAAACCCACGGCGCTGCCGAGGACGAGAAAAGCAATGATCAGGCTAGGGTCCATCGGGGTGCTCCTGCGGGTGATTGAATCTGGCTTACGGTGACAGCGGATCGATCAGGCGGGCGCAATCAGGTGCTGGTTAATCCAGCGCCAGTCGGCCGCTTCGACACGCGATATCGACAGCCGGTTGCCACGCTTGAGTACCTGCATGTCGGCCAGTTCCTCGGCCGCCCGCAGCGCCGATAACGGCACCAGCGGCACGGCACGCAAGGCGCGGATATCGACCATCATCCAGCGCGGATTTTCGGGCGTGGCTTTCGGATCGAAATAATGGCTGCGCGGTTCGAACTGGGTGAAATCCGGATACGCCGTGCTGGCCACTTCAGCCAGGCCGACGATGCCGGGTGCGGCGCAGCTGGAGTGATAGAACAGCACGCCATCGCCGACCCGCATGGCGTCGCGCATGAAATTGCGTGACTGGTAATTGCGGATCCCAAACCACGGCATGGTCTGGTCGGGCGCGGCCAGTACATCGTCGATGCTGACTTCGGTGGGTTCGGACTTCATGAGCCAAAAGGACATCGGGAGGGTCCAAAAAAACGGAGAAAATAAACAAGGCGAAAAAAAACGGCTGCATTTTCATGCAACCGCTCCACTAAAAAATCCCCGCTGGTGCCGCTTTGCCGGCATCCCGAACCAACCGGTTCAAGGTGGCTGCAGTCAGTTCAATATCGGGCTCATCGGACTAGCGACGTGCACACCCACCAAACAATATTCCGCGGCCGATGCACATAAATGGTTCTAGGAATATATGGCAATCGCGAGCACTGCAGGGAGGTCAAAGTCTACTCTGATCGATCCTCCTGTCAAACCCTTTTGGCTGTTTTTTT
>AEPR01001001.1 GCA_000195205.2 Oxalobacteraceae bacterium IMCC9480
AGGGTGCAATAACCGTAGGGCATTGCACCGCATGGTCTGTCAAGGCGTGTTGGCACCTATGAGCGGCAATCCGCACGTAACGTACGTCGCGCCCGGACTGCTCGCGTATAATTTCGCCTTTCCCCGCCAAGACAAAAGAAACCATCATGGAAGCAGAACAACTCAATTCTCTGGAAGGGCTGCTCGCAGACCTGACCATCCGCGCCAACGAACTCCGGAGGTATCTTTGACTTCGATAACAAGTCAGAGAAACTAGACCAGGTCAATGCCGAGCTCGAAGATCCGACCGTCTGGGACGACCAGAAACGCGCGCAGGATCTCGGTAAGGAAAAGAAGTCCCTCGAATCCGTCGTGCTCTCGCTCATCAAGATCGACGCGGAACTGCGTGACGCCAGCGACCTGTTCGCGATGGCCCGTGAAGAGAAGGATTTCGATACCGTCCAGGCCGTCGAAGACGATACGCAAGGTTTGCAAAAGCTGGTCGAGGGCATGGAATTTCGCCGCATGTTCAGCAATCCGATGGACCCCAATAACTGCTTCATTGATATCCAGGCCGGTGCCGGCGGTACCGAAGCACAGGACTGGGCCTCGATGCTGATGCGCCAGTACTTGCGCTACTGCGAACGCAAGGGCTTCAAGACCGAGATCCTCGAACAGTCCGATGGCGAAATCGCCGGTATCAAGACCGTGACCATCAAGGTCGAAGGCGATTACGCCTACGGTTTTCTGCGTACCGAAACCGGTGTGCACCGCCTCGTGCGCAAGTC
>AEPR01001000.1 GCA_000195205.2 Oxalobacteraceae bacterium IMCC9480
CGCTACTGCGGGTCGGCGGTGCGACGCGCCAGCAATCGGTGCTCAATGGCTTGCGGGCCGTTCCGGCTGATGCTGAAGACTGGATGCTGGTGCATGATGCCGCGCGGCCCGGCCTGACCGTCGCGATGATCGATCAGCTGATCGCTGCGGTGGGCGAGGACGCAGTCGGCGGTTTGCTGGCCTTGCCGGTAGCCGATACGCTCAAGCGCGGCGATGGCGAGCGCGTCGCACAGACGGTGTCACGTGCGGGTTTGTGGGCCGCGCAGACGCCGCAGATGTTTCGTCACGGTCTGCTGGTTCGGGCGCTGGAGCAAGCGCAGGAGGTCACCGATGAAGCCAGCGCGATCGAAGCGCTCGGCCTGCAACCGCTGCTGGTGCCGGGCAGTACCCGCAATTTCAAGGTGACGCTGGCTGAAGACGCCGCGCTCGCCACTCTCATTCTGAATGGAACACCATGAACACTCCTCCTCCGTTTCGTATCGGTCAGGGCTACGACTGTCACCAGTTGGTGGCCGGTCGCAAGCTCATCGTCGGCGGCGTGCTGATTCCCCATCCGACCGGCCTGATGGGGCATTCGGATGCCGACGTGCTGCTGCATGCGATTACGGATGCGCTGATTGGCGCGGCGGCGCTGGGCGACATCGGCAAGCATTTTCCGGATACGGATAAAGCGTTCGCCGGTGCCAATTCAATTGCGCTGCTGCGCGAGATCGCCTTGCGGGTGCATCAGTCCGGCTACGCCGTTGGCAACGTCGACGCCACGATCATCGCGCAAGCGCCGAAGATGGCACCGCACATTCCGCAGATGGTGACGATCATCGCCGAGGCCATCGGCATCCCGGTCGGGCGTGTGAACGTGAAAGCCAAGACCAATGAGCGGATGGGTTTTCTGGGGCGCGAGGAGGGGATGGCGGCGGAAGCGGTGGTGCTGATTTATCACCGGTAGGGCGGCTGGCGGATCAGATAGCACTCCGCATTGCCAAGC
>AEPR01000999.1 GCA_000195205.2 Oxalobacteraceae bacterium IMCC9480
CAATATCCTGGCGCTCAATGCCGCCGTCGAGGCCGCCCGCGCCGGCGAGCAGGGCCGTGGATTTGCCGTGGTCGCGTCGGAAGTACGCAGCCTGGCACAGCGCTCGGCGGCAGCCGCAAAAGAAATCAAGAGCCTCATCGGCGACTCGGTCGGCAAGGTCGAAGCCGGCAGCCGGCTGGTCGATGAAGCCGGCCAGTCGATGCAGCAGATCGTCGGCTCGGTGCGGCAGGTGGCCGACATCATGGCGAGATCACGTCGGCCAGCCAGGAGCAGAGCGCCGGCATTGCCGAA
>AEPR01000998.1 GCA_000195205.2 Oxalobacteraceae bacterium IMCC9480
CTGCCAGCGTCGGCAGTCTACGGTCTCGGTCAGTACTAAAGTGGACCCATCCGTCAAGACAGTTTGTTCTTGTCCTTAGGTTGTTGTGTGAGGATACGACCGGTTCGACTCAGCAGTTCATCGACGTGATCGCGTTGGCATAGTGGCACCTGATTCCACTGACGCGCGATGTTCCGATGCACGCGCCCGACACGAGATCGCATGGTGCGCACGGCACCGCACATACGTTTGAACTGGCGGGCGTGCGAGTATCGACCGGCCTGACGCGCCA
>AEPR01000997.1 GCA_000195205.2 Oxalobacteraceae bacterium IMCC9480
TTAGCATTATATTGATTGATGATCGCCTAATTGAGCTATCGTACTTATTAACTGATGGACATAAGATCGGTGGAATGGAGGGCGAGCCGGGATGGATAATAGAGCGTAGGGATACTGGCCCGTCAGGTGATATGCCTGGGTATGCTCACTGGCCTAAAAATATGCATTTTCATGTACATGTAGAGCCAAGCGTTTTTGAGTTAGCTCACCCAGAAATTTTTTTGGAAACTAATCTGTTTCACCGCTATGTTCGTAAGGCTATTGACGTATATCTTGTGAAAAATCCTACAAGGAGCGAAGTCGTTGAATTAGTTATTTCTAAATTATAAAATCATTTTATAAATTCTATATTATTCTTTTTAATTTTTATAAATAAAAATACTTACCAATCACGTAGGGTGTAATAACCGAAGGGCATTGCACAATATGCATGCGGCGCAATGCCCTTCGGTTATTG
>AEPR01000996.1 GCA_000195205.2 Oxalobacteraceae bacterium IMCC9480
GGCGCCCCCCCCGCCAATGGCATAGGCGGTGATGCGTTCGCGCTGATCTGGCATGGCGGCAAACTGCACGGACTCAATGCCAGCGGTGCCGCACCGCAGCGCATTTCATTGGCCGCGCTGAGAGAAGCCGGCCATACCAGCATGCCCAAATACGGCGCGCTGCCGGTCACCGTGCCGGGTACGCCGGGCGCGTGGGCGAGCATGGCCGAGCGCTTCGGCAAGCTGCCGCTGAGCCAGTCGATGGCCGGCGCGATCACGCTGGCGCAAGAGGGTTTTCCGGTCTCGCCGATGGTGGCTTATGCGTGGCAGGCGGCGCACAAGAACTTCCTCAACGAACTCAAGGCGGCGCATTTCCAGCCGTGGTTCGACACTTTCGGCGCGGAAGGACGGGCACCGCGCGCCGGTGAAATCTGGCGCTCGGCAGGCCATGCGCAGACACTGCAATCGATCGCCTCGGACAATGCCGCGAGCTTTTATCGCGGTGCGCTGGCCGAAAAAATCGCCGCCTGCGTGCAGGGTGCCGGCGGCTATCTGGACGTGGCCGATCTGGCGGCGTATCAACCGCAATGGGTCGATCCGATCAGCGTCAATTACCGTGGCTACGATGTCTGGGAAATCCCGCCGAACGGCCACGGACTGGTCGCCCTGATGGCGCTCAACATCCTCAAGGGATTCGATTTCGGCGAGCGCGACAGCGCCCTGACCCATCACCGCCAGATCGAAGCGATCAAGCTGGCCTTCGCCGATGGCCATGCGCACATCGCCGAAGCCAGCGCGATGCGCGTATCGGTCAGCGACCTGCTGTCGGACGCGTATGCCGACGAGCGCCGTCGGCTCATCGGGGCGCGCGCGACTTTGCCGGTCGCCGGCGAACCACCGCGCGGCGGCACCGTGTATCTGAGCACCGCCGATAGCGAAGGCAACATGGTGTCGCTCATCCAGAGCAATTACATGGGCTTCGGGTCGGGGCTGGTGGTGCCGGGCACCGGCATCGCGCTGCACAATCGCGGCAACAATTTCACGCTCGATGCCGATCATCCGAACTGCCTCGCGCCGGGCAAGCGGCCTTATCACACGATCATCCCGGGCTTCATGACGAAGGATGGCGCAGCGATCGGACCGTTCGGCGTGATGGGTGGCTTCATGCAACCGCAGGGCCATGTGCAGATGGTGATGAACACGGTCGACTTCGCGCTCAACCCGCAAGCCGCGCTCGACGCGCCGCGCTGGGAATGGCTGCAGGGGAACAAGGTCAATCTGGAGCACACTGCGCCGGAACACCTGTTCCGATCGCTGGCCGGGCTCGGGCACGAGGTCGCGTGGTCAGGCAACCAGCTTGGTTTCGGACGCGGCCAGATCATCTGGCGCGATGCGCACGGCGTCCTGTGCGGCGGCACCGAACCGCGCTCCGACGGCAGCATCGCCGCCTGGTAATCCCGTCACAGGACAACGCCATGATCAAGAATCCGGCCAATGTCGGCCCGCCGCCGAAAAGCAGTTCGCTGCCTGACTACGTCTACGGCAATTTGCGGGATGACATTTTTGCGTTGCGCCTGCTGCCTGGTGACCAGGTCACCGAAAGCGATATCGCGGCCTACTTCGATGTCTCGCGCACGCCGGTGCGCGAAGCGCTGCAGCGCTTGCAGCGCGATGGCCTGATGCAGGGCTATGTGCGCGGCGGCTGGGAAGTGGTGCCGGTTGATTTCAAGCGCTATGAAGACCTTTTCGAGATGCGTCGGGTCATCGAGTTGTACGCGGTCACGCGGCTGTGCCAGGAAGGGGTTGGCATCGATCAGTCGCTCATCGATGGCTTGCAATTGACCTGGTGCTGCCCTGTCGATCAGCGCCTGGTCGACGGCTTGCAGGTCGCGACGCTGGACGAGGGTTTCCACCAGACGCTGGTGCGGGCCACCGGCAACCTCGAAATGGCGACCACCTTCGATCGCCTGACCGATCGCGTGCGGATCGTGCGCCGGCTGGATTTTTTGTATGGCGACTGCGTGCAACTGACCTATGACGAACATGCGGCGATACTCGGCGCCATCACGACGCGTGACAGCGCTGCTGCACTGGGTCTGATGACGGCGCATATCGAAGACAGCCACGCCAGCGTCAGGCAACTCACGCTGCATCATTTGCATAATGTGCGGGTTGGGGCGAGTGCGGAGAGGTTGCCGTATTTGCCGGTGAAGATGCAGCGCTTGTCGTAGGCATCGGCATTCACTGTAGGGTGGGCACAGGGGTATCGTGCCC
>AEPR01000995.1 GCA_000195205.2 Oxalobacteraceae bacterium IMCC9480
AGGCGCGCCTGCCAGTGCGCCTTCGACAGGTTCAGGACGAACGGTTGGGGGGTGGGGCCGACCGGCGGATTGGGTAACGCGGCTCTCCGGTACCCTGAGACACGACTAGGTCAAACAACCTCAACGCCACTTGTTTTTCTTGCTGCGGTACTCGTGCTGCAGTACCAGCCTGGTCGCGCCGACCAGCGGACTCAGGCCCAGCACCAGCTGGGTCAGCACATGGCCCGGCAAGAGCCACAGCGACGCCACCGGTGCCGCCACCTGCGTCGCCGCCGCAATCAGCGGCGCGACCCACTCGGCTTCTTCGGTCACATCCAGCAGCACATCGCCATCGCCATTCGTATGCAGGAAAATCTCGCCGCCTTCGGCCAGATCAAAACATACGCCGGGACTGTTGACGGTCTGCTTGCGGATCACCGCATGCAGGTCGCGGTTGAGGTTGTCGATCCAGAGTTCGACATCGGCAATGGTTTCCAGCGGTGTCCAGGGAATCGCTTGCAGCGTGGCGCCGGCGCGGTCGTCGTCGAAATCATCCATGGCGGAAGACGGTTTGAATCGGTGTCATTGTGGAATCTGGAAAAGCCAGCGCGATGCGCTCGGGTCGTCATTATCGTGCAACAAGGTGACCTGTGGGAAACGCTTGCCAACGAAAGCCGCCTCGCCAGACTTCCTGCAATCGGTTTGGCAGCTCATTTTAAATGAACAAATTTCGATGATTTCCTTCATATCTCTGTTTTTTTGAATATATTTCGATGACACTGAAAAAACCCCGATGAAATAGCCAGTCGAACTACCTCCCGGAGGAAC
>AEPR01000994.1 GCA_000195205.2 Oxalobacteraceae bacterium IMCC9480
TCATTGAGCCAGACGTACTGGCGCGTGATGCTGGCGTTGCCTCCTTCTTTGGCGCTGGCGTGCGCTTCGGCGACGAGTTCGCTGCCGTCGTAAAAGTAGTAGGTGACCTTGCTCTGGTTGCCGGCGTAGCTGACTTTTTTGATGCGCTCGCCGAAGGCGTTGTAGGCGTAGTCGGCGACCGGCTGGTCGCGCTGGCTGACGCGGATCAGGCGTTGCTGGCTGTCCCACGCATA
>AEPR01000993.1 GCA_000195205.2 Oxalobacteraceae bacterium IMCC9480
GCGGCCGCAAACCGCCATCGCTAGCAACCAGGGTCAGAGTTTTTTTCGCAGGCTTCATCGCGAAAATTACTCTGACCCTGCTTGCGGATTGCGCAGCGCGTGCACGCCAATTTCCGTGCTGCTGTTGCTGGTTTCGTTACTACTCCGGCTTGGTCGTAGCGGAGCAAATACAGTTTCATCAACCGCAAGCGGTGCATTCGGT
>AEPR01000992.1 GCA_000195205.2 Oxalobacteraceae bacterium IMCC9480
CGCGCGCTTGGCGTGAGTTGCGGGTTCAGATAGATCGCCAGCATGCCGTGGCCGAGCCAGTCCTTTTCATCGTTAAGACCCGCCGGACGATTGGCAAAGAGCGGGATCGTGTCAGTGATGCTGACCACCGAACCGGCCAGCCGCAAGGCATTGATCACCAGGTCGAGATCGGCCAGCACATGCGGTCCGTTCAGTGTCGGCGAGGCCGG
>AEPR01000991.1 GCA_000195205.2 Oxalobacteraceae bacterium IMCC9480
TCGCGTGGGCACAAGAGGCCGTGCCCACCCGAGCAAGGGGGTTCTCAGTCCGGTGTCAGTTCCAGCTGCGCAGCAAGCCGACAGCCAACCCTTCCAGCGAAAAATCATCGCGTTCCGGATCGATCCGTATCGGTTTGAAGTCGGCATTCTCGGGAAGCAGTTCAATCAGGTCATCCGTCTTGTGATAGCGCTTGACCGTTACGTCATCACCCAGGCGCGCGACAACGATCTGGCCGTTGCGGGCGCTGTCGGATTTTTTGACGGCAATCAGGTCGCCATCGATGATGCCGGCGTCGCGCATTGACATGCCGCGGACCTTGAGCAGGTAATCCGGCTTGGCACTGAACAGGGAAGGGTCAACCTGATAGGTCGCTTCCACATGTTCCAGCGCCAGGATCGGCGACCCGGCAGCAACCCGGCCTATCAGGGGCAAGCTCAATTGCATCAGCGCGGGATGGGGCAGTACCAACTGCCGGCTGTCCCGTTCGTTCGCAAGCTCGACCGCGGACTTGATCAGCCGGATGCCGCGCGACGTACCGGGGGAGATTTCGATGGCACCTTTGCGGGCCAGTGCCTGAAGATGTTCTTCGGCGGCATTGACCGAGCGAAAGCCCAGTTCCCTGGCGATTTCGGCCCGCGTCGGCGGAAAACCGGTGTTGATGATCGCATCGCGAATCAGATTGAGGATCTGTTCCTGCCGCGCGGTAAGTTTGATCATGGTGATGGCGCTTTGCTGTTTGAATGAACAGGCTGTAGTTTTATACAGTGAGCACTCAAATGC
>AEPR01000990.1 GCA_000195205.2 Oxalobacteraceae bacterium IMCC9480
GACCGTGATCAGCGACTGGTCGACCTTGATGGTATCGCCAACCTTGACCAGCAACTCGATGATTTCCACTTCCTTGAAGTCGCCGATGTCGGGGACTTTCACTTCAATCAGACTCATTCATGTCTCCAGGTTCGTCACCCGCGCAGGCGCGGGCTGGTTTGCATTCGTGGCGTGCCGTTTTACAGCAGCGTGACGCGCAGGTCGGCCAGCGCCTCGGACAGATACACCGAGAAGCGCGCGCCCATTGCGCCATCGACGACACGATGGTCATACGACAGCGACATGCCCATCATCAGGCGCGGCTGGAATTGCTTGCCATCCCAGACCGGCTTGATCGAGGCTTTCGACAAAC
>AEPR01000989.1 GCA_000195205.2 Oxalobacteraceae bacterium IMCC9480
CCTTCGACAAGCTCAGGACGAACGGTATTTGTTGCGCCGGTGCTGATTGTTGATACTGCGTGCGCCTTCGACAAGCTCAGTACGAACGGCAAATAGTGGAGTAGCCGGACATTGGGAATGGCCATGGCGGCGATCCTCACCTGAGCACGCCCCCCCATCAACCGTTCGCCCTGAGCTTGCCCCCCACCAACCGTTCGCCCTGAGCCTGTCGAAGGCGC
>AEPR01000988.1 GCA_000195205.2 Oxalobacteraceae bacterium IMCC9480
AGCCGTCGCCTGCAGATCAAACCAGTACGGGGGTCTAAGCCGGAACCCCCGAAATTTTTGTCATCCCAGTTCCAGTCCCGCCATGAGCGCATCCAGGTCAATCATCTTGCCGATGCTCTGGAAGGTGTAGAGCCCGTTTAACAGGATGTGCCGCCAAGCTGCGGGCGACATTCGGGTAATCAGCGCCGTAGCCTTATCGCTGCCGCTGGCCTCGCACTTTGTCAGCAGGTGCGACAGAATAGCCGAGTTGTAATAGATGATCACATTGGCGATCAGCCGCGCGCACTGATTGCTGATCTCGATTTCGATGTCGGTGCGCCCGGTTAACTCCTTTTTGCCACCGACCTGGGTGATCGCCGCACGTAGCTGGTGGTACGACTCGATCCGGTTCTGCGAACGATGCGCATTGCGCTCCAGCTGGGGATCGCGCAGGTAACGTAACGTGTAGATGCTACGTACGATCTTGTCGAGTTCAAAGATCGCACGCCGCGTTGGGTTTGTTGCGGTGTAAGTACACAGCTTGCGGATCAACGTGCCCTGGGTCATCTCCTTCATCCCAAGTATTGCTACTCCTTAGATGCCGTGCGGTGAATTTCAAGTGTCAGTACTCAACCTG
>AEPR01000987.1 GCA_000195205.2 Oxalobacteraceae bacterium IMCC9480
TGCCTCCTCGATTGTCGATCCGGACCGCGTCCATGCTCAAGCTAGTATCAGTAAGTGATCAATAGCAATATGTTGTGGTAACTGTGCCAATTGGGTCAACATCAATTCGGGAATACCAGAAAGATATCTTTGCTGGCGTCATCGGAATCACGCTAGCGTAAAAACCGAAACCTGTTATGACCACACTGTGCAAACGCTGCCAACGCGACAGCCGATTTTGCGCATTGTGGCCGGTCCCGGTTTGCAGGCACATCTCCGGGCCACGAAATCGATCAGTCATCAACCGTTACATCAGTAGTCGGTGATCTACGACCTGTTGTAAGTCGAGATCGATCGCTACAACTACAAATGAGTAATTCTCTTTACATACTAGGCTCGTGTAGAAAGTCGCTCCTCGGATGTATGCCTAGCGCCAACCCCATACGCTCCATGTCGTTCATGCAACGGAATTTTTCATCGAGGTGCTGCGCCGCGTCGGCGACCTGTACGAGAT
>AEPR01000986.1 GCA_000195205.2 Oxalobacteraceae bacterium IMCC9480
GCACGGGGTTTTGTGCCCACGCGAATGTACTGGTCAGTTCGCGTTTTCGATAATCACGCCACCAGCGCTCCGGTTGAGGCGATCATCGAGCTCGCCGATGCTGGCGCTGAGCGTCAGCTCAGTCTGCTCCAGCGACGCCTTCCAGGATTTGTCGAGCTGATCCATCCGTGCCAGCAAGGCGGTACGCGAGGCCAGGTCCGCTTCCGACTGCTGCTTGAGCCCCGCATCAATGACACCACGCAACTCGGTAAAACGCGACGCCTCGGCCTGATCGGCCAGCTCGCGGTTGCTGCGCAATTCACGCGCGTGGTGACGCGTGTCGAACAGCACCGAGGTCTGCAAGTACAGCACGAAGATCAGGAAGAACACGATCAGCGCGCTCATCAATGCCAGCATCACGATGCCTAGCGGTGCCTGGATATCGGCCACGCCAAGCGACAGCGTCGTCGGTGCCATGAAGGCATTCCAGTTGAGTGCGGCAAAACCGGCAATCGCGGCCAGCACGATCAGCAAAATCAGGGTGCGTGCTTTCATGATCCAACTCCTTTTTAAAAAAGCCGATTGTACGGTCGAACCATCACGGGTCTGTGCGACCTGCGTCGCTTATGCCGCATCCATCACGGCACTGAGGAAGGCCTGCGTGCGCTCGTTCTTTGGCGCGCCGAAGATTTCTTCGGAGGTGCCTTGCTCGGCAATTTTTCCTTCCGAAAAAAAGCAAACCCGGTCAGCGAACTCGCGTGCGAAACCCATCTGGTGCGTCACCATCAGCATGGTCAGGTCGTGCTTGTCGCTGAGGCGGCGAATCACGTTGAGCACTTCGCTGCACAGCTCGGGATCGAGCGCCGACGTGACTTCGTCGAACAGCATGACTTGCGGCCGCATCGCCAAGGCACGGGCAATCGCGACACGCTGTTGCTGG
>AEPR01000985.1 GCA_000195205.2 Oxalobacteraceae bacterium IMCC9480
GCGATTTCGCTGATGATGCCGGTGACGCGGGCGACGCTGGCAACGACTTCATTCATCGTCGCGCCGGCCTGCTCGACCAGTCGTGCACCGGCATCGACCTTGTCGACCGAGTCACCGATCAGACTCTTGATTTCCCTGGCCGCCGACGCGCTGCGCTGAGCCAGATTACGTACTTCAGCGGCTACCACGGCAAACCCACGTCCTTGTTCGCCGGCCCGCGCGGCTTCGACGGCGGCATTGAGCGCAAGAATATTGGTCTGGAAAGCAATGCCATCGATG
>AEPR01000984.1 GCA_000195205.2 Oxalobacteraceae bacterium IMCC9480
CGACATCATCGGCGTCATCGATGGCATCGCCTTCCAGACCAATATCCTCGCGCTCAACGCGGCGGTCGAAGCCGCCCGCGCAGGCGAACAGGGCCGCGGCTTTGCGGTCGTTGCATCGGAAGTGCGCAGCCTGGCACAGCGCAGCGCCGCTGCCGCCCGCGAGATCAAGGTCCTGATCGGCAACTCGGTCGAGCAGGTCGAAGTCGGTGCCCGGCTGGTCGACCAGG
>AEPR01000983.1 GCA_000195205.2 Oxalobacteraceae bacterium IMCC9480
CCGCAATGCACGTGGTCGCAGTCGCGGTGGTCGCGGTGGTCGTGACCGGGATGAGTCGGGTCGCGAAGAAGGCACCAAGACCGCACCGGTCGCCGAGGTCGCCGCACCGGCAGCCCGCACGCCACGCCCACCGCGTGAGCCACGCGAGCCGCGTGAAGTGCGTGAACCGCGCGAAGTCCGCGAGCCACGCGACAGCGCAGAACCGCGTCGCGAACGTACTCCACGCCCACCACGTGACGAGCGCAAGGAAGCCGTTACCGAAACCCGTAGCGATGAGCTGCTCGTACCAGTCGCCGTTGGTACCGGTATCGCTGCCGCCGTGTCGGCTGCTGCCGTCCAGGTACTCGGCACTACTACCGCTCAGGATGACGACGAGACCTCCGGCGTCGCTGCGATCGATGGCGAAACAGGCGAGCAACTGGAAGAAAAACGCCGGCGCCGGCGTCGTGGTGGTCGCAACCGCAACCGTCGCGATCGTGAAGG
>AEPR01000982.1 GCA_000195205.2 Oxalobacteraceae bacterium IMCC9480
CATGAGCCACGAAATCCGCTCGCCGCTCAATGCCATTCTCGGCCTTGGCTATCTGCTGGAACAGACGCGACTGGAGCCGGATGCGCGCAACATGGTGCGGCGGATGATGGCGTCCGGTCGCACGCTGCTGGGAACCATCAACGATATCCTCGACGTGTCGCGCATCGAGTCCGGCCATCTGCTGATCGAACAGGCACCCTTCCGCCTGAGCGACGTGACCGACAAGCTCGCCGCCAGCATGCGCATCGCCGCCGGCGACAAGCCGCTGGCCCTGATCATCGGTCCGGTGCCGGATGACGTGAACACCGTGATCGGTGACGCGTTGCGCCTGGAGCAGGTACTGCTCAACCTGACCGGCAACGCGATCAAGTTCACCGCTGCCGGCTCCGTCACAGTCAGCATTGAGCTTGTAGAGCGCGATGGCGCGCACATCACGCTGCGCTTTTGCGTGCGCGAC
>AEPR01000981.1 GCA_000195205.2 Oxalobacteraceae bacterium IMCC9480
TAACCGAAGGGCATTGCACCGGATGCACCGATGCCGGTTACACCATCACCCCGCCAGTTGCGCCCGCACCCGGGCAATCGCCAGTCGCACCTGCCGTGGTGCCGTCCCACCAACATGATCCCGCGCCGCAACCGAGCCTTCGAGCGTCAGCACCTGATAGATGTCGTCTTCAACCAGCGGCGAGAACGCCTTCAACTGATCCAGCGTCAGGTCGGACAGATCACAGCCCTTGTCGACACAAACCCGCACGGCATGCGCAACAGCTTCATGCGCATCGCGGAATGGCAAGCCTTTCTTGACCAGATAATCAGCCAGGTCAGTCGCGGTGGCATATCCCTGCAAGGCCGCCGCGCGCATCGCTTCCGGCTTGACGGTGATGCCGCGCGCCATGTCGGCAAAAATGCGCAGCGTGTCAGTGAGGGTGTCGACGGTATCGAACAGTGGTTCCTTGTCTTCCTGGTTGTCCTTGTTGTAGGCCAGTGGCTGGCCTTTCATCAAGGTCAGCAGGCTGATCAGGTGACCGGTGACGCGACCGGTCTTGCCGCGCGCCAGTTCCGGCACATCAGGATTTTTCTTTTGCGGCATGATCGACGAGCCGGTGCAGAAGCGGTCGGCAATGTCGATGAAGCCAACGCGCGGGCTCATCCAGATCACCAGTTCTTCCGACATCCGTGAGACGTGCGTCATCACGAGTGCGGCGGCGGCGCAGAATTCGATCGCGAAGTCGCGGTCCGACACGGCATCGAGGGAATTGAAACAGACTTCATCGAAGCCCAGCAATTGCGCGACCAGTTCGCGGTCGATCGGGAAGGTGGTACCGGCCAGTGCCGCCGCGCCCAGTGGCAGGCGGTTGACGCGCTTGCGACAATCGGCCAGTCGCTCGGCATCGCGCCCGAACATTTCGACATAGGCCAGCAAGTGGTGACCGAAGGTGACTGGTTGCGCGACTTGCATGTGAGTGAAGCCGGGCAGGATGGTGTCGGCGTGTTGCTCGGCCAGGTCGACCAGCGCCAGACGCAAATCACCGAGCAGGATGGTCAGGTCGTCGATCGCGCCGCGCAGGTACAGGCGGATGTCGGTGGCGACCTGGTCATTGCGCGAGCGGCCGGTGTGGAGCCGCTTGCCGGCGTCGCCGACCAGTTCGGTCAGGCGCTTTTCGATATTCAGGTGGACGTCTTCCAGATCCAGCAACCACTCGAAACGGCCTTCGGCAATCTCGCTGCCGATCTGTTGCAGGCCACCACGGATCGCTGCGAGGTCATCGCTGCTGATGATGTTTTGCTGTGCCAGCATCTGGGCGTGGGCCAGCGAGCCCTGGATGTCGACTTCGGCCAGGCGCTTGTCGAAGAAGACCGAGGCGGTGTAGCGTTTCACCAGATCGGAAACCGGTTCTGAAAAACGGGCCGACCAGGCTTCGCTTTTTTTGGAGAATTGTGCTGTCATAATTGGATTTCCGGAAAGTAGGTGTCTGAACCGGCCGATTATAAAACAAGCCCCTCCCTGATCTTCAGAATAGAGCCATTGATGCCTATCGTGACCGCCAAGATCGCCGACCCTGCCGCCATCGTGATCCCGGATTACTGCAATACCGGCGTGATCCTGCGGGTGCTGGCCATCGTCAATGCCGTGATGCTGGTCGCCATCGTGCTGCCGGCCCCCGGCGGTCGTGCCGCACTGCTGGCCTTTATCGAATGTTCGCTGCTGCTCGAACTGGTCTGCATGCTGTCGCTGGTGTGTCTGTGCGGATTGCGCCGTCATGCCGGCGTGCTGGTGCACTGGCAGCAGCGCTTGCTGTGCGCACTAGTGCCGGCGCTGGTTGCCGCGCTGGTCGCGCGACTTTTGCTGCGGCTGGGATGG
>AEPR01000980.1 GCA_000195205.2 Oxalobacteraceae bacterium IMCC9480
GCACTCCTGGCGGGCACGGTGACACGCCTATGCCAGGCACTCCTGGCGGACACGGCGGCATGCCTACACCAGGCACTCCTGGCGGACACGGCGGCCCCTACAATACCAACGAAATCGCCGCCATGAACCACGGCGAATCCAGCGGCCACAATGGCCACATGTACGGTGACTTACTGGATCGCACCGAGCAGACTGACTTCGCCGCGAAGATCTTCGGTGGTGACGGCAGCGCCTTCGTGGCCAAGATGAAGACATGGACCGAAAACAGTCAGTTTTTCAACAATGGCCAAAACGCGACCGAGAAGGAAGCCGGCACCTATCTCGCCACCAACATGGCCAGCAAATTCGCCGTTCTCAATCCGAATAACTTCAAGGATGAGGCGGAGGCAAGCCGGGTGTACGGACAAGCCAAGTCGATGGCCGTTGCCGGCGATGCGGCAGGACTGGGCAAGCTGGTCGACCAATATGGCGACCGCCACGGATTAGCCAACGATGAGCTTGTGCAGCTATTCAATGTCAACGAACACGAATACCTGCATCACATCGGTGGCGGCTCACCGGAAGGCACGGCTGGCCGGGATCTCTTCAACAGCATCCACGCCTTTTCGTTGTCGACCAGCGACCAGAACAGTAATGATGGCATCAGCAACATTCAAGGCGGCTACAACGACAAGGGGCAATATCCACAGTGGGGATGGTTTGAAGCAGCCAAGCGAACTGCCACGGCGATTGGTGTTTCCGGTGGCGG
>AEPR01000979.1 GCA_000195205.2 Oxalobacteraceae bacterium IMCC9480
GAATACCAGCACATGCGCCTGTTTGGCATCTTCGAGGCGGAGCTGCGTTTCTGCCGTCACACGCACTGCATCACCCGCTTCCAGTTGCACACCATTGACGTTGACGTCAACCGCACCGGTGGCCACATGCATACGCTAGTCGTTCCGGATCAAGCGGCAGGCTGGCGCTTTTGGTGCCATCGAACACGCCTGCGTGCACTTGGGCATCCTGATGCACGACGACCGAGCCATCGCGGCCATCCGGACTGGCGATCAGGCGCAGCAAGCCACGCTTTTCTGCATCGTCAAAGTGTTTTTCTTCTTAGCCAGGTGCGGTGCCTTGCTCGTTCGGCTCGATCCAGATCTGCAGGAAAT
>AEPR01000978.1 GCA_000195205.2 Oxalobacteraceae bacterium IMCC9480
CGCGCCGGCACTGGCAAGCCTGGCTGGCGTGAACGTCAGTCTGTCAAACACGGTTTATGAGAAGGTCAATTTTGCCAATGTCAGCACTATCCCAAGCTTGAATAATCTCGACGCCATTCAAACGGCCGTCACCCAACTGCGCATTCATACCTACCAGACTGTTCTGGAAAAAGATGCCCTCAAACGTGCCGACCTGGACAAGCAAACCAGGGAGGATATCGAGCGAATCATGGCAGCCTTCAGCAACTATGAAAAAACCGGTCTAGTTACCGATAAGGACAAAAGCTTGCTGGCTGCGGACAAGGAAGCGTTTGCCGACTACGAGCGTGTGCGCGCAAAAATACCTCTGCTAAAAAATCAGGGCAAGGACTATGAGGCCCTGGGCGCTTTGTATGTAGGCGCTGGCGTAGCAGCAAAATTGCGCGACACCCTGAAAGACCACGCCCAATACAATTCCAGCATGGCCAAAAAAGGCGCCGAAGAAGCTGCCGCTGCGCACGACTTGGCCAGGACGCTGTCCCTCGTCGTTGCCTTGCTGGCGGTGACCGGCATCAGCGTCATGGGGTGGCTGCTGGCTAAAAAAATCATCCGCGCGATCAACGAATGCGTCCGCATCGCCAAAACAGTTGCCATGGGTGATTTGACCACCCGCATCGAGGTCACCGCCAAGGACGAAACCGGAATACTGATGCAGTCAATGAAAGAAATGAACGACAGTCTGGCAAGCATCGTCGGCCAGGTGCGTACCGGAACTGACACCATCGCCACCGCCTCGGCACAGATCGCCTCGGGCAATATGGATTTATCGGCGCGCACCGAACAGCAAGCCAGCGCGCTGGAACAAACCGCCTCCTCGCTCGAAGAACTGACCAGCACGGTCAAGCAAAACGCCGACAGTGCGCACCAGGCCAACGAACTCGCAACGTCGGCTTCGGATGTCGCGCAAAAAGGCGGCCAGGTCGTCTCGCAAGTCGTTGAGACGATGGGTTCGATTAACGAGTCGGCACGCAAGATTGTCGACATCATCAGCGTCA
>AEPR01000977.1 GCA_000195205.2 Oxalobacteraceae bacterium IMCC9480
CCAGCACCAGCACCAGCACCAGCACCAGCAGTGGATGGTCCAGGTAAATTTGTTCGCGTAAGGGGGGATTCGTTGTTTTGCTATATTGGAAAACACGGCGCTTTTTTGGCATGACTATCTCAACATTATTTGCAGGAAAACGAAGAGAGATATCCCGGTTTCGTGCATTTCTAGTGATGATCTTTGCCAACGAATGTGGCGTGGCACCCTGAGTTTGAAGATTATTCAGGGCTTAATAATTAACGCACTAAAGATGAAATGACTAGAAGTTTTATTGAGTTGACGACCCATTCCCAATATTGAAATCATCGCGCGTCAAATTCGGGAATAGTCGCTAGCCTAATAATTTACAATAATCCAACCAATGCTGCTTTGACAACTGCCTGTATTTTATTAACTGCATTTAATTTTCTAACCGCATTATTAATATGGTAATTAACAGTGCCGGTCGAAATAATCAAAATACGCCCTATTTCATAAGACGTTTTCCCTTCCGCGGTCCAGCGCATCACTTCCCTTTCTCGAACATTCAGTTGGGCAGTAGACTCCGGCAACGCTTTCGGCAGTATCAACCCGGTCATACCGAGAAGAAGAAGTTGAGCGATGTGCTGCATTCTTGCCTGATATCTGTCCAATTCGGCCGCATCCACCTCCTCCACACTTCTTATAAGAGAAACCATCCCGATGGTTCCGCGTATGTCCCGTGCCGGTTGCGCCCAACCGTAAATCATGCCGTGCTCGCGAGCTTCTTCCCGTATTTCAGGAACGGCGGCGTATGTTTTTTCATTCCTCAAGATCGGCTCAACGGAGGACAGTGCGTGACGTACCGTTGGGTCAACGGATAAATAATTTTTATCCTGGTAAGTCTGCCACCATCTTGCGGGATAGTTATTATGAATAATAAATTTTTGATTATTTAGTGGCAATGGCAATAACATCCCGAAACTGCAGAATTCAAAACCGATTTCGGCTGACTTGACGGAAAAATAATCAAAAAATTCTTGCTCGCTTAATTTTTTC
>AEPR01000976.1 GCA_000195205.2 Oxalobacteraceae bacterium IMCC9480
CGCCGGATGTGGCGGATCACTTTGAAGGCTATACTGAGGATTTCAAGCTGTTTGGAGACATCCTCGTCAAGTGGCTTGAGATGACCGCCGTAATCCGAACAGGCCGTCTCGGCCAGCTCCAGAATGCGCCCCTCGTGGGGCAATTCGGATGGCAAGGCTTGCCGCACCGGCACCCTGGGCGCGGCAACTGGACCGGTTTCTGGCACCACGACAGGCTCGATCGGCAGTGAATCGATGACGCCTTCTTCGACCAGCAAGACCTCCAACCGGCACTTCAGTTTCGTAATCTGGCGATCGATCTTCTCGAACTTGCGGCCGAATCGCATGCGCTGTAATTTGGCAATGAGCAGCT
>AEPR01000975.1 GCA_000195205.2 Oxalobacteraceae bacterium IMCC9480
GGCACGAAGGGCTGTGCCCACCCTACGAACGGCCGCGCTGTCGGGTGGACACGGCTTCATCCCCCTTGTCAGCGCCAGTCAACACTGCCAAAGCCATCCTTGGCCAGCAGTGTGTAATACAAGCCAACCGTGGCGCGGCTCTGGGTCTGGTTACTCAAGCCGGGATAGGACGCATCGCGGTGCGACCACAGATACTTCAGCGCGAGCGCATGCTGCTGGTGGACGCGCCAGATCACCGAGGCATCCGCACGGATGATGTTTTCATGACCGCCACGACTGGCGGCGGCGACATTGCTGACGAAGTATTCACGGGCGGTGAACGATACCGCGGCAGCATCCGCCAGGATCATGCGCAGCGACACCAGCGCTTGCGGCGCAACGCCGTAGTTGTAGTCGCGCTCGCCGGCCGTGCGCACGCTGCCGGCAGCCGCGTAGCCGATACCGGCGGTGGCCGTCCCCTGCAGTGCAATCGCATTGGAAAGCCACCATTGCGCGGTCGAACCAAGCGATAGCGCCGTGCTGGACACCCGGAACAACTGCGGCGCGATGTAATCGTAGCTGCCATATAAGCCCCAGATACCCCGGTACTCATTGCCCAGTTCGTATTTCCGGCCGATCAGCAGGCCGCGGTTATGGATACTTTCGACCCCGCTGCCGCTTGCGCCCGTGGCCTCGAGATTGAAGTAATCAAATGGCCGCTCGTAGCGATAACCGTTCTTGCCCGGCAAGCCATAGTCCATGGCGAAATTGGCCACGACTTCAGTCCGTTTATCCTGCACCGATGGACCCAGCACGGACTGGGTGGCGTTGCTGACGCCGACCTGCAAGCGGCCGTAGTACGCCGGATTGTTACTGGCAAAAATCTTGTCGAAGCGGTTGCCGAAGGCCAGCCGGTTAAAACCGGTCGGTGGCGAAATCGCCGCTGCTGCCACTTCACGCACATTCGATGGCAATCCGCTGCCGTTTTCCAGCACCAGGCTGGATAAGCGGAACAGCGACTCACCGAGAAAGCTGCCGGCGATACCGCTGGCAATCTGGTCGTTGCGCGAGGGCCGGGTCGCTTCGCCGAAGACTTCCCAGAAAGCGCTGCCGGCAAAGGTGTAGCCCAGCGATTCCCAGTAATTCATACCGCTCGAACGGGCAAAGCCGTGGTACATCGCGCCCTGGTAGGGATGCCAGATCTGGTTGGTGTTGTAGGGATCGTTGTCGACGACCCAGCTGCTGCTGATGTTGCGCTTGATGGTCGGGACGGTGACGTTGTAGTCGGTGGTGGTCTTGTCGAAGCGATGGTTCAGGCGATTCAGGATGACATCGAAACCGATGATTTCAAGGGCCGGCAAGACGTAGTCTTTGGACTGTACGGCGCTGGCGTCGGACTGCACGGTGCTGCCCAGATCCGGCAAGTCGGACCGCATCATCCCGCCTTGCCCGCTGGTGCGATCGATCATTTGTGCGCTAGCACCGGAGGCGCCGGCCAGTGTCAGGGTCAGCACGGCACTGCCACGGCGAAGCAGCCGGCCTGCAGGAAAAAACGGGGATGTCGTCATGAGCGCTTATCGGAAAGAATGCCGGCGCACGAAGCACGCCAAGTCTGCACAACATGATCTCCCGCGCCCACGGCCACCTGTGTTCGCTGGCACTCATAGGTTTCGATTGAGAAAGCTTATTTTCGCAATAACAACAGTCAGGCATCGGCATACGTCGGTACGGCAACGGCATCGTGGTGCTCACGCGAGCGCCCTCCCAGCGATTGGAATTGACGATGATTTTTGATGCGCACGCGTGGGCACAAAAGGCTGTGCC
>AEPR01000974.1 GCA_000195205.2 Oxalobacteraceae bacterium IMCC9480
GGTCCGCGATGCCGGCCCGGTCAAGGGCGGCACCACGATCATTGCGTTTGTCGAAGATCCGGATGGCTACAAGATCGAACTGATCCAGCGCGCCGGAGAGTAATTCCGACCACTTGCCGACGGCCGGGATAACCGGCAGTTGGCTGCGCAGGATGACTTATCCACAAGCACAACAAATTCACCAAATTTAACTTGACTTGCTTTGCAGCAAGATAGAATATTGCGGCTGGGCAAACTTACTGAAAAGTAAGGACGCAAAGCCTCCGGCCTACGGTCTTCACGGATCACGGTAGCGGGGTTGCCAGCAAGACTATTCCAGCAGGAGCTGGCTGTCTTGTTGACCGCGTAAGCCCTTTGTTCGACTCATCGATATAACAAAGGGGTACTACCATGACATCACCATTGACCAGCAAACCGGCTACCACAGCCATCATCACCGCCATCACCCTCGCCTTTGGCGGACTCGGCATCTATGCCGTGACTGCCGCAGAGCAATCCACACCGGAACAACAAGCAGCGCCTGTCGCACTGGCGGCC
>AEPR01000973.1 GCA_000195205.2 Oxalobacteraceae bacterium IMCC9480
GTTGGGGATGCGCCTTCGACAAGCTCAGGCAGAACGGTTAGCGATGTGGGCCAAACGGTCGAGAGGATGTGCCGGACGGTAGCCCGGAGGATGCCGGTTAGAGCCGCTCGAAAATCGCCGCAATCCCCTGCCCGCCGCCAATGCACATCGTCACCAACGCATACCTGCCACCAATGCGATGCAGTTCGTTGATCGCCTTGACAGTGATGATCGCGCCGGTCGCACCAACCGGATGGCCGAGCGAGATCCCTGAACCGTTCGGATTGACCTTGGCCGGATCAAAGCCCAGTTCCTGAATCACCGCACACGCCTGTGCCGCGAAGGCTTCATTGGATTCGATCACATCAAGGTCTTCAACGCGCAAGCCGGCACGCTGCAAAGCAAGACGCGTTGCAGGCACCGGGCCTATACCCATGTACAGCGGTTCGACCCCCGCATGGGCATACGCAACCAGTCGTGCCAGCGGCTTGAGGCCGAGCGCTGCCGCACGTTGCGCGTCGGCAAGTACGACGGCACCGGCGCCATCGTTCAGACCGGACGCATTGCCGACCGTGACCATGCCGTCTTTCTTGAAAACCGGCTTCATTTTGGCTAGCGATTCGGCCGAGGTGTCAGCACGCACATGTTCATCGGTATCAAACAGCACGATGCCTTTGCGGGTCTTGACTTCGACCGGCACGATCTGGTCCTTGAAGTAACCGGAAGCGATTGCGTGAGCAGCACGGCGCTGGCTCTCAAGAGCCAGCGCGTCCTGCATCTCGCGCGTGATGTGAAAGCGTTCGGCGACATTTTCGGCGGTCACGCCCATGTGCACCGGTTGCCAAGGATCGTGCAGGATGCCGGCGACATAATCGACTACGCCGGTGTCACCCATCCGGTTGCCCCAGCGCGCCGACGGCATGATGTAGATGCCGCGGCTCATCGATTCGGCACCGCCACCGATGGCGACATCGGCATCGCCAAGCATGATGGTCTGGGCGGCCGAGATGATCGCTTGCAGGCCCGAACCGCACAGGCGGTTAACGTTGAAGGCAGGCGTTTCTTGCGGAATGCCGGCATCCATCGATGCGACCCGGCTCAGGTAGGCGTCCCGCGGTTCGGTCGGCACCACATTGCCCATCACGACATGGCCGACGGCGGCGGCATCGACGCCGGAGCGCTCCAGCGCGGCCCGCACGGCGGTGGTCGCCAGCGTACACAGCGGTACATCCTTGAGTGAACCACCAAAAGTGCCAATGGCCGTTCTGGCCAGACCGACTACGACGACTTCGCGTTGTGACATGGAGATCCCCTGAATAATTATTTGTGTGGAGGCGCAGGATATACCAAAGCGACCTCAGATCCCGCTCAACAGATCGCCGGCCAGATGTCCGGTGCCATTGAAATAAGTCAGCCCCGCGCCCTTTCCGGAAAACACCACGCCGGTCAGCGAGGCATTGCCGATCACCCCGATGAAGTGCGCGAGAGCGCTATCGGGCAAGCCGGCGACTTCGCACAGCACGGCAGCGATGACGCCGGCTGAGGTCACCGCCAGCACCTTCTGCCCCGGTGCCGTGTCGGCCGTGGCGCGGCGCAACCAGTCTGCCACCGTGGCACGAAATTGCGCGGCCGGCGCGACACCATCGACGACGATGCTGCCGTCGGCCCACAGGCGGATTTCTTCGGCATACAAGCGCAGGCGCGTTGCTGCCGGGATGCTGGCATCAGACAAGACCCGCATGCCGGTGCGCTGCTCTGCACCGGCCAGTAATTGCGATCCTTCGGCGAACTCATCGAGACCATCGTCGATGACCGGAATCGCCCCGCCGATTTCAGCCAATGCCAGCTGGGCAGTAAAGCGATGACGCCGGCGCGGTCCGATCCAGACACGGTCAAAGGTGGTGCCGCGCTGATAAAAAAATTCCCCGGTCGCCTGCGCCTGCAACTGCCCCAGCGATGACAGCTGATCGTAGTCGCTGGCACCGAACGCGGCCTGGCCGTGGCGCAGCAAAGTCAGCTGGCTCATGAGGTTGCGGTGCCCTGCTCTTTTTTGCGGGCCCCGACAAGTTTGTTGGCAATGCTCCAGCGGTGCACTTCGCTCGGGCCGTCATAGATGCGGAACCCGCGCACATCCTTGAAGATGCGCATGACGATGGTCTCGGCAGTCACGCCACGACCGCCCAGGATTTGAACGCAGCGATCAACCACGCGCCAGATAGCTTCCGAACAGATCACCTTGGTCATGCTCGATTCGATATTGCCGCGACCGCCTTCGTCGAGCACCCATGCCGTGTGCAGAATATTGAGCCGCGCCGTATGCAAGTCCATCGCGTTATCGGCCAGCATAAAGCCGACGCCTTCGTGTTCGCCGAGCGATTTGCCAAACGCCTGGCGCTCGCTGGCATAGTCCAGCGCGACGTCATGCGCGCGTTGCGCCTGCCCAAGCCAGCGCATGCAGTGCGTCAACCGCGCCGGTGCCAGACGGATCTGCGCATAGCGAAAACCCTTGCCGATTTCACCGAGCACATCGGTGGCCGGCACCCGCACATTCTCGAAACGCAGCACGCCATGGCCGCCCGCAAAACAGGAATCGAGCGACTCCATCAAGCGCTCCAGCACGATGCCGGGACGATCCATATCGGACAGGAACATGGTCGCCGAACCGTCTTCCATGCGCGCCATGATGATCGCAAAGCTCGCACCTTCGGCACCGGTGATGAACCACTTGGTGCCGCTGATCAGGTAGTCGTCGCCATCCTGGATAGCGATGGTTTGCATCATCGACGGGTCGGAGCCGGCACCGGGTGCCGGTTCGGTCATCGCAAAGCACGAGCGGATCCGGCCTTCGACCAGCGGGCGCAACCAGCGCTCCTTTTGCGCGGGCGAAGCGACGTGTTCCATCAAATGGATATTGCCTTCGTCCGGCGCGTGGATGTTCAGCGCAACCGGACCGAGCGGCGAGTAACCGGCGGCTTCAAACACGGCCGCCTTGGCAACATGGGACAAGCCCAGCCCACCCAGTTCG
>AEPR01000972.1 GCA_000195205.2 Oxalobacteraceae bacterium IMCC9480
AGCCGCATCGAGCGTGATGCTGCCGTTATCTCCCAGCACGATCGCATTGCCGGACCCCAGCGTGATGGCATCGTTGCCGACGCCGCCGAAGACGCGCTTGGTGCCGCTCTCTGTGACGATGGTGTCGTTGCCGCCGGTGCCGTTACTGGTATCGGTGGTGGCAAGCAGGATGGCCTTGCCGGTGCTGCCGAAGCCGACGCTGCCGTTGTCGCCGAAGACGATGTCGTCACCGCGATCGCTGTGGATCGTATCGGCACCGACGCCGCCGAACAGCAGGTTGCTGCCGTCATGCGCGGTGATGCTGTCATTGCCACCGACTGCGAAGTCGCGTGTCGAGACGTTCACCATCAACTGCGCGGCAGCGTCGAACTGCACCGCGCCGTTGTCGCCGAGGACGATGTTGTCGCCGCTGACTTCGACGGTGTCAGCGCCATTGCCGGCGATGACGATGTTGCGGCCGGACAGGTCGGTGATGACGTCGTTGCCACCGACGGTGTCGGCAAAGCTGGTGACCTGCACCACGCTGCCGCTATCGCGAAGGCGGATGGTGCCGGTGATTTGCGTGATGACGCCGTGGTCGCCGAGCAGGATGTCGTTGCCGAGTCCGCCGTCGAGGATGTCATTGCCGGTGGCGAGATTGTCGCGGGTGGGCGGTGTGTCGCTACCGGCAGCAAGGTTGACCACCGAAAGCAGGTCGACCGTAGCCCGGGTCAGGCGCTTTGACACATCAAGGTTGAAGCCGGCATCGCCATAAATATGGTCGTCGCCGGCACCGCCAAAGATCGTGTCGTTGCCGGAGCCGCCAGCGAGCTGGTCATTGCCGCTGCCACCGTAAATCGTGTCATCGCCCTGCCCGCCGTACAGCGTGACGCCGGCCGTGGCATTGCGTGCATCGAGGATGTCGTTGCCGCCTGCGCTGAAGGCGAAGGCGCGGCCGGTGATGGCGCTGGCGGTCGAATTGTAGAAGCTGCCATCCTGGCTGGTATCGCCAAATACCACCAGCGGCGCGGCCGCACCACCGCCGCCATTGACGATGAGGGTGTCGTTGCCGGCACCGCCCTGCACCAGGGTCAGCACGTCATTGACCGTGGCATTGACCGTGAAATGGTCATCGCCCAGGCCCAGCATCACGTCGACTACTTCGACCCCGTGGAAGGTGATGCCGGCGTCGAACTTGCGCAGGTCGGGATTGGCCGGCGTGCCGAGATTGAGTGTCAGGGCGTTGCCCATGCCGAGGCCGCTCAGATTGCCGAAGCTGGCAAGACTGACAT
This sequence comes from Oxalobacteraceae bacterium IMCC9480, assembly GCA_000195205.2. GTDB lineage: Bacteria > Pseudomonadota > Gammaproteobacteria > Burkholderiales > Burkholderiaceae_D > Actimicrobium. Next base: position 1,272 of record AEPR01000972.1, read on the forward strand.
CGGTCGCGCTGGCCAGGCCGTACAGCGAGGCGATGCCGGAGGCATTGCTGGCATGGCCGAGCACGCCGGTGTCATTCGACAGGCTGCCGTCATTGAAGACATTGAGCGTATCGGTGTTGCTGCTCTCGGCCGATGGCAGGCTCAGGACCGGCCGGTTGCCATCGGTTTCGGTCGGCAGCATGATCACGGCCTGCAGCGAGCGATCGCGTCCTTCGATGACGCTGCCTTCGATGAACAGTGGTCCCTGGATACGGCTGACCAGATGCTGCTGGACCGGGAAGGTCTGCACCGTGACATTGCCCACTGCCGTAGCTGCAGCCGGATTGGCGGCGACCCTGACCGTGAACGGGATGTTCCAGTTAGCCGCCGTGAAGGTTACGCTCGGCACGCCATTGACCAGCGCAAAGCGGTCATCGAGGGCGCGGTTGTTGACGAAGTCCGACAGCGTGGTCTTGCCGTCCGACAGCAGCTGCACCGTGACCGGCGCGGTCGGTTGTTTCGACAGGCTGATGGTGTAGCTGTCGTCGGCAGTGGCCGAGACCAGCGTGCTGCCATCGCTCTGGGTGACGAGCAGGCTGCCGATGTCGTTGTCGCGAATATCGACTGTCAGGTCTTGTGCCGACACGCTGGCATAGGCCTGGCCGTTGCCGCCATCGATGCTGCTGATGGTGTGGGTGATGACGCGCGAAGTGCGGTTTTCAGGGACGCTGTCATCGACGGCGGTGAGCTTGACGATGAAGTCCTGATTCCAGTTACCGGCATCGAAAGTGATGGTGCCGAGAGCGACATTGATGCGGCCGGCTTGCGCCGGATTGTCGGCGGCGATCAGCAATTGCGCGGCATCGAACTGCAGCGCAACGGTCACGACTTCGCCGGCCAGTGGCGCTTTGGTCAGCGACAGCGCATAGGTATCGCTGCTACCGCCTTCGACGACCTGCGTGGCTCCGTCGGTCTGGCGCACGATCAGGCCGGCCATGTCGTCGTCGACCACGTGCACTTGCACGCTGGCGATGGCGAGATGGTTGAAGGCGGCATTGCTGCTCAGGACCGAATGGCTGACCAGGGCGATCCGTTCGCCTTCGGCAGCGCTATCACCGACGGCGCGCACATAAATCTTTTGCT
>AEPR01000971.1 GCA_000195205.2 Oxalobacteraceae bacterium IMCC9480
TAGGGTGCAATAACCAAAGGGCATTGCACCGGCGCACCACCGAACTCAGGCCGGCAACCAAGCCGATTCGAGAACTTCTGCGATCGCCCAGGGGCAACTCTCGGGGAACTTGTCAAAGCCGATTCCGGTTTCCTTGCTAGCGAATGTTTTGGCGCGACCCCACACCATCTCCATCCAGCGTGCGTCGTCAAGCTTGGTGCGCAGGCTGGGCACATCATCGAGATGGAATATCACCTGGCGCTTTTGCTCCCTGATCGTTGCCGACCAGCTGGAACCGCGGAAGTCGGCCTGAAATTCCCATTTCAGCAAATGGGCAAACAGCACCGCAAGACGACTGGCCAGCTCGCGCTGTTCGCTTTTACCCACGTCTTCAATCTCCTCTGCAATGTGTTCCAGATCAAGCTTGTCGAATTGCCCCGAGCGGATCAGACGCGCCTGCTCAATCGACCAGGCCGCGACGTCCGTCGTGTAGGAGGTGTTGTTCACGGTGGCTCCCGAGTAGTCATCAAAAAAATCAGGCTAGCATGAAATCCAACACCGATCATCCCTAGTCTGGCGTTCTTCGCGCATCCTGACTTGAGAAAGAATAAGGCCTCATCCGATGAACAACAGCTGTCCGGAAATGCAAAAAGCCCACGAACGCATTCGTGGGCTTTTTGGGTATTCGTGGTAGGCCGTGCGGGATTCGAAC
>AEPR01000970.1 GCA_000195205.2 Oxalobacteraceae bacterium IMCC9480
TCAAGCTGCAAACGGTTCCAATAGCGCGAGTGACCGCGCCTCGCTGAATAACGAATTGACGCAGCTGACTCAAGAGATTGATCGGGTTGCACAAAGTTCCTCGTTTAACGGTAACAGTTTGCTTAATGGAAACTTCACCGGAGTAGCTTTTCAGGTTGGAGCCAACAATTCAACTCAGGACAGAATTACCATCGGTGCGATTGCAAGCGCTCGGACAACGGCACTTGGTAGTAGCTTCAGTGCTACCGCTACTTCAGCAGGCGCAGTAAATACCGCATTCTCGGCAACTGATTTAGTCATTAACGGGATTGCAGTGGGTGTATCAACTGCAGCCCAAGATACAGTCTCATCTACTGGTAATGCGTTTAGTGCAATTGCCAAAGCCGCGGCTATCAATGCAGCTTCAACCGGCGTTACAGCAACTGTCAATGCGAATTCGAAACCAGGAGGTACGATAACTGGATTTGCTTCACCGGCAAACGATATTGCTAGCGGCGATCTTGTGATTAACGGTTTGAATATTGGTGCAATA
>AEPR01000969.1 GCA_000195205.2 Oxalobacteraceae bacterium IMCC9480
GCAGCAGAATTCGGCCCTGGTCGAGCAAGCCTCGGCGGCGGCCGAGAGCATGCAGCAGCAGGCAGTGATGTTGCTGGAGGCGGTTGCCCAATTCAAGCTCGGGCACGATGGCCAGCCTGCCGTCGCGGCGCTTGCGCCGCGCAGGACAGCGCCGGCCGCGATCGCGCCGCAGCGGGCAAAGACGCAAAAGGCCGCTGCCGGCGGCGATGACTGGGAAGAGTTTTAACGTCACTGAGTTGACACACCAAGTAAGGAAATAAGGCATGGCAGTAATGACGAATTTGCGGATAGGGTCCCGGCTGGCGCTGGGCTTCGGACTGGTCTTGCTGGGTGCGCTGGCACTGCTGGCATTGGGGCTGTGGCGCATGGGTGAACTGCGTGCCGAGGCAGTCGCGGTAGTCGATACCAAAGTGGTCAGCCTGACCAGCGCGATCGGCATGCGCGAAGCCAGTGCGAGTCTGGCGCTGGCCTTGCGCAAGGTCGCGACCCCGACCGACCGCGATGAGGGCGAACGCGAAAGCCAGCGCGCCACCACCATCCTGGCGACCTATGCCACCGCTGAGAAACTGCTGGCTACCGTCTCGTCCAGTGCGGCCAGCAAGGCAGAGCAAGAGCAGATCCTGTTGCTCAAAGCACCTATCCTGCCGCTCATTGCGAAGGCGCGCGAACTGATCGGTGCCGGCAATTACTACGACGGTTCGGCGATGCTGAAAACCGAACTGATGCCGCTGCATGACAAATGGAGTGCCGGTCTATCGAAGCTGGTCGAAGCCGAGCAGGCCGACCTGCGCCAATCCATCGTTGCCTCGCAGGACAATTACAATCGCGCCCGCATCGGCATGCTCGCCATTGGCATCGTCACGCTGTTGCTCGGTGCCGGGATTGCAGTGCTGATCACGCGCAGCATCACGCAGCCAATGCAGCGCGCCGGCCGGATCGCCGATACCATCGCCGCCGGTGACCTCAGTACCGTGATCGCCGCGGGTGGTCCGGACGAAGCCGGCCAGCTGATCAATTCGCTGCGCACGATGCAGTCACGCCTGATCGACACCGTCAACCGCATCAAGCAAGGCACCGACACCATCACGATCGCCTCGCGTGAAATCGCCTCGGGCAATGCCGACCTGTCTGCGCGTACCGAATCGCAAGCCAGTTCGCTGGAGCAGACCGCCGCATCGATGGAAACGCTGACCGCGACGGTGCGCCAGAATGCCGATAATGCGCGCCAGGCCAACCAGCTCGTCATCGCCGCGTCCGATTGCGCGCTCAACGGCGGCGGCGTGGTCGGCCAGGTGGTCGCAACAATGGGATCGATTACGGAGAGCTCGCGCAAGATCGTCGACATCATC
>AEPR01000968.1 GCA_000195205.2 Oxalobacteraceae bacterium IMCC9480
GCCGCCGTATAAATCGCCAGCGCATCCGCCGCCATCGGTTCCGTGACAATCCAGTCAGCGATATCAGCATGCAAATAGCCACGCTGCGCCACATCACCCATATCAATCTGTCCGATTGATTAGACAAGATCACTTTCTTTGTCTACTTTATCGGACATGAAGACTTCTCCTCCCCTGCCTTTTCCTGCCGTCGTTCGCAAGCTGCGCGCATTTGGCCAGCGTTTGCGGGCAGCGCGCCTGCGCCGCGAAATTTCGACCATCCAATTCTGCGAACGCATCAATGTCTCGCGCGATACCTTGCACCGGATGGAAAAAGGCGACTGGTCCATTGCCATCGGCACTTACATGCGCGCCCTGCGCGTGCTGGGACTCGATGACGACCTCGACACACTGGCAGCCGATGATGTCCTCGGACGCAAACTACAAGACTTGCAACTGCCGGCACGCAAGACCCGCGGGATACGCAAAACAGTGTCAACTGCTCCGGTTGATGACCAGTCCGGAGGCAGCGATGGCACGTCCGGCTAGCGGAAAAGGCGGTACGCGCGACGCCTTCCAGGTCCATCTCGATGCGGCGGAACTCGGTGTGACGCAGCAGGTTGGCACCGCATCGTCTTTGCTGCTGGCACCAAGAAAACCCGCAGCATGATTTTCCCGTCGAAGCTGACCTTCAACACCGCCGCGCCGGGAATCTTGGAAATCAACGCCGACAAATGCTGCTTCAAACTGGTCGACCAGAGCTAGTGGCAGACCTTCGAAAGCGGCCAGTGTTTTGACGCGGCTGGCAATTTCAGCTTTGAGACCGATGCGCTGGATTATGTGTGTAATTTCGGCTGATATAGCGATCCAGTTACCGGTTCACGTTCCCACCAACCGATAGCCCTGAGCTTGTCAAAGGGAGCTTGTCGAAGGCGCACCGACGCGTGCGCCTTCGACAAGCTCAGGGCGAACGG
>AEPR01000967.1 GCA_000195205.2 Oxalobacteraceae bacterium IMCC9480
TCATTTCGGTGACCGGATGCTCGACCTGCAGGCGCGTATTCATTTCCATAAAATAGAACGAGCCATCCTGGTTGGCGATGAATTCGACGGTGCCGGCACCGACATAATTGACCGCCTTGGCAGCGGCGATGGCGGCCTCGCCCATCGCGCTGCGGCGCGCCAGCGCCATGCCCGGGGCGGGCGCTTCTTCGAGTACTTTCTGATGGCGGCGCTGCACCGAGCAATCGCGTTCGAACAGGTAGACGCACTCGCCCTGCGTGTCGGCGAAGACCTGGATTTCGATGTGGCGCGGCGCGCTCAGGTATTTTTCGACCAGCACCTTGTCGTCACCAAAACTGTTGATCGCTTCGCGCTTGCACGAGGCCAGCGCGGCGATGAAGTCGGCGCTGGATTCGACGATGCGCATGCCCTTGCCGCCACCGCCGGCGCTGGCCTTGAGCAGTACCGGGTAGCCGATCTGGTCGGCTTCGTGGCGCAGGAAATCGGCGTCCTGATTCTCGCCGTGATAGCCGGGCACCAGCGGCACGCCGGCTTTGCTCATCAATTCCTTGGCTGCCGACTTGCTGCCCATCGCACGGATGGCCGACGCCGGCGGGCCGATGAAGACCAGTCCGGCGGCAGCGCAGGCATCGGCGAAGCCGGCGTTTTCGGACAGGAAACCGTAGCCGGGGTGGATTGCCTGCGCGCCGGTGGCGAGCGCGACGGCGATGATCTTGTCGGCGCGCAGGTAGCTTTCTTTGGCCTCGGCAGGGCCGATCCTGACCGCTTCGTCGCACAGTGCGACGTGGCGCGCGGTGGCGTCGGCGTCGGAGTAGACCGCGACGGTCTTGACGCCGAGCCGACGGGCACTGGCAGCGACACGGCAAGCGATTTCGCCGCGATTGGCGATCAGGATTTTGGTGAACATGGTGGTCTCTTTGTTGTGGTTATTCGTGCGCGCATTGACGCGCTGCGTTTACTTCGGCGGGTGGGCACGGCGATTTGTGCCCGCCCGCGCTTACCGGTTACCTCGGCTAATTCTGTCAATCCGGTGGTGCATTCGCGTGGGCACGAAAC
>AEPR01000966.1 GCA_000195205.2 Oxalobacteraceae bacterium IMCC9480
CTTGGTCCGCTCAAATTTACTCTTTGCCATTTTATTCTTCCTTCAAAAGAACGATTAATCTATCGATGTTGTGGTCCGGCACACACTATCCGGACCACACTAACTTGATTATTTTCCCTTAGAACTGACAATTGCTTCCGTCACGTTCTTTGGTGCTTCAGCATAATGCTTAAATTCCATCGTGTAGGTCGCACGACCTTGCGTTGCTGACCGCAACGATGTCGAGTAACCAAACATTTCGGACAGTGGCACCTCTGCTTTGATGATCTTGCCACCACCGCCGGCAATCTCGTCCATTCCCTGAACCATACCGCGACGGGACGAAAGGTCACCCATCACCGAACCAGCGTAATCTTCCGGCGTTTCTACTTCGACGGACATCATCGGCTCGAGAATAACCGGACTTGCTTTACGGCAG
>AEPR01000965.1 GCA_000195205.2 Oxalobacteraceae bacterium IMCC9480
CGTTTGTCGGTGTGGATCTGGCGCGCGAATAGACAGCGGAGGCGACGATGTTGCTGAAACTCCGGCGCTTACTGGAGACCAATGAGCTGACTCCGCACAGGTTAATCGCGATCACCGCTACGCCGGACCAGGAAAGGTCTGCGGATGCGCTTTATGACCACCGTTGACGCCATGATCATCAATGCGCCTTCGGTGGTCAAGTTGCTGTTCGCCTCGATTACTGGTTCTTTCACGTTAAAAATACGGAGCTCGTCTTTATGTCGGTCGACCCGGGAAAGCTGGTCATCGTAAAAACAAGCTGTTGAAATTACTGGTTCAAGCTCCGTCTATTGCATGAAAACCGAGCAAAGGGGCATCAGTTTTTCTATTTTTTATCGTGTCTTCAACTTGCAATCCATTTATTCGAGAATGATATTTTCAGAAAATGTGATTAGTGACTTTCATTCTCGGAGGCGGCTTCATTCAGTGCCCCCCTAGTGTCAACTTGGTACGTCTTAAGATTATTAGTGAATGTGGATATTTCACTACCCAATTCAATAACCACACTTAAGCGGTGCGAGTCTTCTAAAGGGGACCTGTCCCATGCTCAGATTAACTTAGTTGATTAGCTGCTTCAGCGAGCTTCGACATTCCTTTCACTTTCGCCATTGCATTGTTTTGTGCAGCCCGATAAAGAGCATCATCAGCGGCTTGCTGTGTGAGTGATTGCATTTGTTTGCTCGCGTCGATCTGAAATCTTAGGTTGGATTCATTTTGTGCAGAGGTCTCTGCAATATATTGTTCGATTGAGAAAGCCATAATTACTCCATCAAAAGGATATAAATAAAATTAGTTAAGTTCTTTTATAACAATTAAAATTGGTTCCAGATATCGGCTGCTGCTGAAGCCCTCTTTGCAGTAGCTGTTGCGCTTTTTTCTACAAACGACCACAAACCTTCAAGTATTGCGGACCTTTTCAGTGCTGCAGACTGAACAGCACCTTGATATGCGTCCTCGGCCATTTGCTGATTAAGTTTAAGCGTCTCAGCAGCCAACGCTGTTTGAAATCCCAACGACAACGCATCTAATAAACCGGCCATAATATTTACCCCTTTAAAATCGATAATATTAAGTTGTAGTGAAGTTCAGCCCTTCTAATAGATAAGTGTTGATTGCACGGAGATGGTTCCCAGGGAATCACTTAGTAAAGCCTGATTCAATTATGGAAATCACAAATTGCACCTCGAGCATATTTCATTCGCACGAAGATCGACGTAATAGCAAAAAGTCCGTGCTAGAACCCAAGCGAACGTTGCTCCTTTTTTTTCACGCAATAGACGGCGCTGCTCTTGGCCGTGACCGGTCAGCCAACCCTATTTCCATCCATTTTTTCCAAACAGCGCGCCTTCTTCTCGGTTATCTAGCGTGACCCTGTGTGGAGCATCCGGCGGTTTTATACCCAGTGGTTTTTTCATCT
>AEPR01000964.1 GCA_000195205.2 Oxalobacteraceae bacterium IMCC9480
TGTCGTGATCCAGATGGACATGCGTGGTGGTCACGCACAGGTCGTGATGGTCATGCTGGGCAGCCGTCAACCGGCTGGCCAGATCGCGCTCGTGATGGTTGTAGATATAGCTGACCGTTGCCACGCAATGCAGCGCCGTGTAGGTCATCTTGCGTTCGGTTTCGATGTGATGGCGCAGCAGATCGCGGAACGCTTCGGAGCGGTTTTCATACCCGCGCCGTTCGATCAGCTGGTCGAACTGTTCGGCAATCGAGTCGTCGAGCGAGATGGTGATGCGGCGCATGGGAGCCTCGTGAAAATGCGGTTACAGATGCCGCTTCAGGTTTTGCTCGATGTCTTCGAGTTCGATCTCGATGGCCTTCGTGCTGATCGCAATTTCCCACAGCGAGAACACCAGCGACAACACCAGCAGCAGCAAGCTCAGACCGAACACATATTGCGCCGGCAGGATCATGTCGACGAACACCAGCAGCATCGACACCGAACACAAAATGAAGCTCGATACGCCAAAGCTCTGCATGCGCCGGATCAGCGTGATGCGGATGCGCAGGTTGGCGATCTGGCGGATCACGACGTCTTCGCGCTTGTCCTTGTACTGGACATGCAAGTGCCGGATCAGCTGCGCCAGCACCACGAAACGATTGGTATAGGCCAGCAACAGCAAGGAGATCGCCGGAAACAGCAGTGCCGGCGTCGTCAGGTTCATGCCGCGTCATCTTTCGGCTTGGCTTCTTCGCGGCGGTTGTAGCCCTGGACCATGTCGAAGCGGAACAGCCGGCATTCCAGCGCGCCATTGAAGAACGGCGTCTTGCGCGCTTCTTTCAGGCGCAGCAAACGCGGCACTTTCAGGTCGGCCGTGAACAGGAATACTTTCCAGCCCGGAAAGCGCTGCTTGAGCGTGGTGCCGAACGCGTCAAAGAAGGTCCTCGCGGTTTCATCTTCAGGAATCGCGGCGTCGCCACGCAACTCGATCCGCTCGCCATACGGCGGGTTGGTCAGCAGGATGCCGGGCACGTCGGACGGTGGCTTGATTTCCTGCGCTTCGATCTGCTTGAGCGGGATCTCGAACGGAATGCCGGCCTGATGCAGATTGGCGCGCGTCATCGCGATCGCATCGCCCGAAATATCACTGCCGAAAATGGTCGGTTCGGCCGGCAGCGGATTGGCCTTGATCGCGGCCTTGATGGCTTTCCATTCTTCCGACAAGAAGCCGTGGAATTTTTCGAACGCAAAGTTGCGCCGCGCGCCGGACGGAATCCCGGTCAGCATTTGCGCCGCTTCGGCGAGGATGGTGCCGGAGCCGCACATCGGATCGAACAGCACCATGCCCGGCTTCCAGCCGGCCACGCGCAACAGACCGGCGGCGAGGTTTTCGCGCAGTGGTGCATCGCCGGTATCGAGCCGCCAGCCGCGCTTGAACAAGGCTTCGCCGGAGGTGTCGAGATAGATCGTCACGTTGCGGGCATCGAGAAATCCGACGATGCGCATGTCGGGTTCCTTGGTATCGACCGAGGGCCGCTCGTTGAACTGTTCGCGGAAGCGGTCGCAAATCGCATCCTTGATTTTGAGGGTGGTGAATTCGAGGCTGCGCAGCGGCGATTTGATCGCCGTGATGTCGATGCGGATCGTGCGATGCACGCTGAACCAGTCTTCCCACGGCTGCGCCAGTGCCAGGTCGTAGACATCGTTTTCATTGAGGTAGCTGGCGTGCGCCATGCGCATCAGCACGCGCGAGGCGATCCGCGAATGCAGGTTGACCTGGTACGCATCGATCAGCTCGCCCGAACAATGCACGCCGCCGGGGACTTGATTGTGGACTTTCAGGGTCGGGCTGCGCAGCGAAATCTCGCCGAGTTCTTCGGCCAGTGCGGCTTCCATGCCGCGCGGGCAGGGACAAAAATACGAGTGCGATGCTTGTGCCATAGGGGTACCTGTTATCCGTGGTGAAGTGTTCGGCACGCCGCCTGGCGTGCCGGTGTGCTGCATTATTTTGTGAGTGCGCGATCGACAAAATCGAGCCGGTCCTGGCCCCAGTAGCCTTCGCCATCGATGACAAACCACGGCGCGCCGAACACGCCGGCAGCAATCGCCGCGTCGGTGTGGCGGTCGTATTCGGCTTGCACCGACGGCGTCTCGGAAGACTTCAGCAATTGCTTGCCATCGAGGTCCATCAGGCAGGTCAGACCAACAAGCGTATCGCCATCGGCGATATTTTTTTCATCGACCCAGACTGCCTGCATGATCGCGCCGGTCAGTGCCATTGCGGTGTCGGTGCCGTGCGCGAGCTGGCAGGCGATGATCAGTTTTGCTGCAGTATCGCTGGGTACCGGAAAGTATTTTGGCTGCAGGTTGAGCGGCAGTTGCAGGAAGCTGCTCCAGCGTTTCAGTTCGGCCAGCCGGTAAGCCTGGCGTTGCGGTGCGCGCTGCGCCAGCGGCAAGCCGCCGGTGACGCTGAAGACCTTGCCGATATCGCAGGGCCGCAGTTCGACGCGGGCACCGTGTGCCTTGGCCAGTGCGACAAAGCGCGCATGGCCCAGATAGGCGAACGGGGATTGCGGCGCAAAAAAGTATTCGCAGGTCTTGGGCATGGCAGCTCCGTCTTCAGAAAGGTTTGACGATCACCAGTGCCACGATCACCAGCAGCAGCACGACAGGGACTTCATTGAACCAGCGATAGAACACATGGCCACGCTTGTTGACGCCGCGCTCGAATTTTTTCAGCATCGAGCCGCAGGCGTGGTGGTAGCCGATCGCCAGAACCACGAACAGCAGCTTGGCATGCATCCAGCCATTGCCCGGTCCCATGCCGATGCGGTAATACATCCACAGCACCAGGCCCAGCACCAGCGCCGGAATCATCAGGATGGTCGTGAAGCGGTACAGCTTGCGTGCCATCATCAGCAGCCGTTCGGTGGTCGCGACATCTTTCACGTCGGCCAGATTGACAAAAATCCGCGGCAGGTAGAACAGGCCGGCGAACCAGGAAGTGATGAAGACGATGTGTAGCGTTTTAATCCAGAGCATGGTGTTTCCTATCATGGTGATGACGATCGGGTAGGG
>AEPR01000963.1 GCA_000195205.2 Oxalobacteraceae bacterium IMCC9480
CCGTCGCCATCGTCGATTGTTGCAGCTGCCGGTCAGCCTCGATGTGCAGGTAGGAAAACAGCAGTGCCGCGCCAACCACGCCTGGCAGCACACAAGCCAGCACCAGCAACAACAGCAGCCGGCGCACTGACGGCAGCCTGGCGGCAGCGGGTAATCCGGATGACATCACCGTCATGAAAAAGCTTGCATAAAAAACGTTCCCGCCCCGGGTTGATTACTTTTAAGCATTATTGAACCAGTGCAACCATAAACCATAAATTCAAATCGAGTTATGGTTTTTTTAATCGTGCCGTAGAGCAAGGGGCAATCCCCATAAGCGCGAACGCCGCTCCCGTAGGGTGCAATAACCGAAGGGCATTG
>AEPR01000962.1 GCA_000195205.2 Oxalobacteraceae bacterium IMCC9480
GGCGCTGCCGGCTATCTCGATGTCGACAACCGGATCGCCGATGGTCCCGAGCATTACTACGCCAGTTGCGACGCGCAAAAACTCCAGACCGGCACCTACAAAATCGCCATCGCGAACTACGGCCGCGCCGCTGGCAGGACCGCGACGGTACAGGTCGCTTCGTATGCGGCCGGCGTACTCGGCACCAGATCCGTCACGCTCGGCGAAGCCACCGGCGACATTCCTTTACCGCCGCTGTTCACGGTCAATGTGACGAAGGATGCGGCGGGCG
>AEPR01000961.1 GCA_000195205.2 Oxalobacteraceae bacterium IMCC9480
CTTGGTCCGCTCAAATTTACTCTTTGCCATCTTGGACTCCTTACGATATTTGAGAGAATGCTCAGGCACGGGCCCGATCGGCTTGCTGATTCGACTTACTAACAACTAAACTGGTGCCCTTTACGTGGATTGAACACGTGGCCTCTCCCTTACCAAGGGAGTGCTCTACCACTGAGCTAAAAGGGCAATTTGCAGTTGAATAATCAACTACTTAATAAAACTGGAGCGGGTGAAGGGAATCGAACCCTCG
>AEPR01000960.1 GCA_000195205.2 Oxalobacteraceae bacterium IMCC9480
ATCGACAGTACCGGCCTGGAAGTCGTCGGTACAGGCGAATGGCTGGAAGCAAAGCATGGCGCGAAGTCGCGCCGTACGTGGCGGAAGCTCCATCTGGCGATCGATGCCAGCAATGGCATGATCATCGCCCAAGTGCTCACTGATCAACAGTCGGATGATGCGTCGCAAGTGAGGCCACTGCTGACCCAGATTGAACAAGAAATAAAAAAGGTTACTGCCGATGGCGCCTACGATGGCTAGCCCACCTATCAAACGATCGCGCAACTTAGTGGCACTATCGAGGTAGTGATTCCACCACGCAAAACCGCTGTCACCGACACTGTGTCGTGTGCGCACAATCAGCGTGATCGCCATCTTCAGAAGATCAATGCATAAGGCCGGTTAGCATAGCAAAAAGCCACTGGCTACGGGCAGCGTGACTTGGTCGAGACAACCATGGGCCGCTACAA
>AEPR01000959.1 GCA_000195205.2 Oxalobacteraceae bacterium IMCC9480
TGGGCACGATGACCCTGTGCCCACCCTACGTAACGTTAGCGCTTGTTGACCAGCACCAGCGCGATCCCGCCCAGCATCGCTACGCTGGCCAGTACCAGCCGCAGGCTGAGCGGTTCCTGCAGAAACAGCACGCCGGCGATAGCCGCTAGTACCGGTGCGCTCAGTTGCACCGACGCTGCCCGCAATGCAGTCAGTCCGCGCAGCGCTGCATACCAGACCGTGTAGCCGATGGCCGATG
>AEPR01000958.1 GCA_000195205.2 Oxalobacteraceae bacterium IMCC9480
GCCGTTCAAACCGGCATGGGTGACGGCCTCGGCAGCGACGCCGGCCTGGGTCGACCAGATTTCCTGCGGATCGTGTTCGACCCAGCCTGGCTGGGGATAAATTTGCCGGAATTCTTTTTGTGCGACCGAGACGATATCGCCGGCGTGGTTGAACAGCACGGCACGCGAACTGGTGGTGCCCTGGTCGAGCGAAAGAATGTACTGGTCGGGTTTGGTGGTCGTGGTCATCTGTCTCACCTTATAAAAGATTGTCGGGTACACGGGTCATTGTTCCATGCGGAACATGCTGCGCGGGGCCGGCAGGAATGGGCGATCGGACGGCTGGTCGTCGAGGCAATGCCGGCACGAAGCGTGCGCAGGCCAAGCGCGTGCCGCATCACGCAACACAGCGGCCTAATGAGGTGGATGTCGATTGCGCGGATCGACTCCGCGATAGGAAAACCATACAACTTCAGCGCCGCGCAGGTCTGTACGGTGGGGCGCTTAAAAACTTTTGGGCAATGACTTTGGAAAACAGGTGGCCTGTGGTGGTGGGGGGGCGTGCTGCAAAAGCCTTTCCGTAGGGTGGGCACGGCATGATCGTGCCCACGCGAATGCACCATACACGG
>AEPR01000957.1 GCA_000195205.2 Oxalobacteraceae bacterium IMCC9480
AACTTGATGCGTTGCGCTGGCTGGAACAGCTGGTCGCGCAGCCACCGGAATCCGGTGATCCGATCGCGGCCTGGTTCAATCCCGAACAGGCAGGCTATCTGCAGCAGGCGGGCCTCTTCACGCTGCGCGAGCTGGTCGCGCACATCAACGGCATCGGCCTGCGCTGGTCCAGCTCCATTCCCTGGATTGGCCCGGTCAAGGCTGCGCGCATCATGGACTGGTTGCGCGCCCATGAGGACAGCCTCGGTGTGCGCATCGGCAGGCACGTGCTGGTCAAGCGTTCGGCATTGTTTGCGGACGAACTGGCGCGTATTGTTCCGCGTGCCACAGCGATCGTCCCGATCGACAAGCTGATCGTCCCGGAAGAACTCAACGGCGCCAACGGCGTCTATCGGGCACCGAAAGCACTGTGCATGATGCGCGCCCATAACGACCACGAGGCGCTGCTCCTGTGGATCAAGACCCGGCGCGGCATCTCGATGGAGGCCAGGCGCGAATTGCAGAAAAAGCGCGGTATCGATCCGCAGGCGCCCGAGCTGCGCCTGGACTGGTTGCAGTATCTGTCGCACACCCAACGCGCCTACCTGAAGGAAGCCGAACGGTTCATGTTGTGGGCCATCGTCCAGCACAAAAAACCGTTGTCGTCGATGTCGCTGGAAGACTGTGCCGCGTACCGGCAATTCCTGGCCGATCCGTCGCCACACGAGCGCTGGTGCGCACCACGCAGCCGGCAAAAATGGAGCGCACTGTGGCGGCCCTTCGAGGGGCCGTTGTCGCCTAGTGCGCAGCACAGTGCGATCACGATTCTGAAAAGTTTTTATACCTTTCTGGTCGACCAGTGCTATCTGATCGGCAATCCGTGGAACGGCGTGATCATCCCCACACCCACGCGGGTGGGCGTCAATCGCGGCCGCAGTTTCAGCCAGGCGCAGTGGCAGTTCATCGAGGAGCAGGCCGGACAATTGGGCGAGAGCTCGGTCGACCAGCGCCTGCGTTTCGTGCTGGCGTTTTACTATGCCACCGGGGTGCGGCTGGTCGAGGGCGTACAAGCCCGGGTCGACGACTTGCAGTGGGTGTCGTATCCGTCGCCGGGCGGCGGGGAGGCCGTCGAAGGGTGGGAATTGACGGTACTCGGCAAGGGCAATAAAGAACGGATCGTCAACATACCCATCGAGGTCGTGGGAACGCTGTCGCACTACCTGGCCTCACGCGCACTGGACCGGGACCCGCTGCACGAGCGCAACCGCGGCGCGTATCTGATCGGCCAGGCCACCGATGTGGCGGCGCAGGCGCCGTGGTCGAGCCGGGCAGGGCGCATCGTGGACAACAAGGAGGGGGTCAGCTCCGGCACCGTCTACGGCCAACTTAAAACATTTTTTGCAGAGTGCGCGGCCGTGATGATGGCCACCGATACAAGAGACGCGATGCGGTTCGCTCAGGCTAGTACCCACTGGCTGCGTCACACGCACGGCACGCATGCCGTGGCGGCGGGCATGCCATTGGATATCGTGCAGCAGAATCTGGGGCATGCATCACTGGATACGACGACCGGCTACACCACCAGCGAGGAGCGACGCCGGATGCTGGCGTCGCAACGGTTTTGGGAGGGAAAGCGCACGGAGGGGTAGTGATTTTAGTGGTGAGTGTTGGCGCCGACGAGTTTTTGACCTATGGCGCCGACATCGATTGACCCACCCGTTCCTTTGGCAAACCTTGCTGCGTCTGCCTCTGCGCCAGTTCG
>AEPR01000956.1 GCA_000195205.2 Oxalobacteraceae bacterium IMCC9480
ACGGCGCAGTTTCTCGTGTGCCGGCTTCGCGGGCGAGATGCTCACGCCGCCACTCGTACAGCATATTGGCGTTGATCCCATTGTTCAAGGCCAGACTGGCGACGGACACGCCAGGCGAGCACGCGGCTATCGCCAGTTGCTTCTTAAAATCAATCGGGTTATTACGACGGCCTTTGCCGCTGCCGTATTGGATGGTTGTTTTCAAAGTGATCCCCA
>AEPR01000955.1 GCA_000195205.2 Oxalobacteraceae bacterium IMCC9480
CCCAAACCCCAAACCCCAAACCCCAAACCCTAAACCCTAAACCAGACCACTGTCGTTTCCCAACCATCACGCTCGCGTAAAGCGAGCCCGAGCATCGCTCAAACACCAAGGCTGTGCCTGATGTTGGATTCCGCATAAAAGACTCCTGCCAACAAGGTGTCAGGCAGGGGATAAGAGGGCCGCACTATCTGAGGTGAAGCAGGGGTTTCGGATCGCATGCGATCCGCCTGCGTAACGGGATTCGCTTGCAAGCGAATCTGCGACCTGCAAGGGAAGCGAGTTTGCAGCCCTCCCCCGGACTGGCTACCGTTTTTGGGAACCCGTAGG
>AEPR01000954.1 GCA_000195205.2 Oxalobacteraceae bacterium IMCC9480
CGTGGGCACGAAACCCTGTGCCCACCCTACTAACTTCTTGCGGTACGCACGGCCATTGCGCTTCGATTACTTCGTAGGGTGGGCACGGCCTCATCGTGCCC
>AEPR01000953.1 GCA_000195205.2 Oxalobacteraceae bacterium IMCC9480
CCATCAACGACTGAAACGTCGGCCTCGGTCGCAAGGCCGAGCTGCGCAATAATCGATTTCGGAATGATGATGCCCTTTGAATTTCCAACACTACGGATTTTAATAAGCATCACTCTCTCCTGAGGTAGGAACAATGTTGTTACGCTTACCGATTGAAATCAAAGGTGGTGTTGAAAATAGATAATGGAATGAACGCCGGGCAATGGCATTAGTAAGCGCCTCATCAGGGACGTCTGTACA
>AEPR01000952.1 GCA_000195205.2 Oxalobacteraceae bacterium IMCC9480
TATGTTTCCCGACCGCCAGCTACGGTAGTGCCTGTGCTCTTCACATCAGTGCAGCCCGCAATGCAAGAGCGGCTTTGCGAGAGACGTCACTGTAGCGGCGCAAGGTTACCGGGTGATGACGTCGGGTCCTTCAAGACGGCTTGTCATGATCGACCGGCTGCGTGTCTTCCGGAAAAGCGGCGCGCACGATGCGTTCGACCTGGTCGATGACCGCCTCGGGCAAGTGGGCAAATTGCTTGCGCTTGGTCGCCGAAAGCGCGCCATCATTGCCGTGGATCATGCGGATCAGTTTGCTGATGTCCGAGCGGGGCAAATCGAAGGTGGCATCGAGTTCTGAAAACGCCGCATCATAGCCGCGCAGGTAGCGCAGCTCGTTGGGGATTTCGGTCAGGATTGTGGTCTGAATCATTTTTTGCAGGAACGCGACTTCGCGGTCAGCCTCGAAGTACCGGTAGGGCCGTGCGCCGGGACTGCTGTCGATCAGCGGTGCCTGGTCGGTGCGACGATAGCGCCAAAGTCGCGTGACCGGTTTTGAAAAGCCGGACAGCACGTCCAGATAGGCTAGTTCATCTTTTGCGATGCTCGCCGAGACAGGCAGCACCAGGCCGTCGGGTAACAGTCCTGAGCGTTGCAGCACATGGTGGATCATGAAGCGGTGCAGTCGTCCGTTGCCATCCATGAACGGGTGCAAATACACAAAGCCGAAGGCGGCGCAGGCTGTTTT
>AEPR01000951.1 GCA_000195205.2 Oxalobacteraceae bacterium IMCC9480
ATCCGGTGAATCGGGTCGACGAACTGCTTCCGTGGAACTTGGCTAGCGCTGCTCTGGCTGCAGCCGAAGAGACCGCTGCAGCGTCAGCTTAAGTCCCCACTTAAAAACAAGTGGGGACTTATTCTTAGTCCGATGTATCAACTTCCCTTACCAAAATCACGTCATGCAAGATGCCTTGCTTGGACGCTTACGCATGTCCGGTTGATCATTGTGAGCCAGAACAGTCGCCAACTAATGATG
>AEPR01000950.1 GCA_000195205.2 Oxalobacteraceae bacterium IMCC9480
AGAGAAACTGCCGTTGTAAAAGAGTCCTTCTCCTCGACGAAAGTGAGCTTTTGCTTGTCACCGTTGGCGAGAGTCAAAACACCTGCCGCAGACACAGCGCTTGGAGAAACAGGTTTACCATCGTTGAAAACATAAATTCGGAATGGCGCAGTGCTGCCCTCGGCGGGCGGGGTGATCTCCACGCTATAAGTACCGTCAGTTATCGTCTTTCCACCATGTTTTCCCTTTGCGCTCCCTTCGTCATGGTCGTCACCATGATCGCCTTTACTTTCTGCAAGCGCATGGGTCTCTTCTGCGTGCTCATCTTCACCAATTTCCCCCCCGTTAGCTTTAGGTTTTCCGCCGAAGATAACAAAAACAGCCAGCAAAACGCCTAAAAGTACAATTGCCAGCACGGATATCAATTGTTTCTTGCTCATGTTTTTTTTCATGATTTCACTCACTGCTTTGGTAGAGGTTGGGATGAGCCAAAGATGCGATCAATTTCCGCAGCGGCTCGGTGCGCTTCAGAGAGCGTTCGCAAATATTGAGATTTGGCTGACAGGAGGGTGCGCTGAGCGTCTAGCACGTCAAGGAAGGCAAATTTACCGAATTCAAATCCGGTACTTGCTGCGGTGTACGCGCTCTGTGCTCCTGGCAAAACCTCGGTTTGCCACGTTAGCGCCTCTTGGCCAAGGGTGGCAAGCCGCTCGTAAGCGAACGACAACTCCGTGTCCAGACGTATCTGCGTTTGGGAAAGTTCGTCTCGGGCTTTGTCTACGCGCCGCAGTGATTCGTAAGCGCCTCACGAGCAACGTCTTGAC
>AEPR01000949.1 GCA_000195205.2 Oxalobacteraceae bacterium IMCC9480
TGGACTTGACGACGGTTTTTGGTGCGCACGATACGGCGGTTTGCGGAAGACGTAGGGTTGCTCTCAAACTGTGCTGCGCTTGCCAGACATATTTGTCTCGCTTTCGATCCAGCGTCCTGCCGGGATTGCGCCCTACCTTGCAGTAGACTGTCGCGACGCCCTGCCCACGCCAGGAATGAATACAGGGAATCAATGAAACACGCTAACGAACAATCGCAACCTTTGGCCCGGCCTCCATTCGCCAGTGCCGCAACGGGCATGAAAGCCGTCGTCACCATCGGCAATGGCGGTTACGAACAGCTGCACTACGGCGACGTTGCGGTCCCGACGCTCAATCCCGGTGAAGTGCTGGTGCAGGTGCTGGCCGCTGGCGTCAACAATACAGAGATCAACACACGCCTCGGCTGGTATTCCGCATCGGTCACGACGGACACTGCTGGCAGCGCCACGGCACAGCAAGCCTCGGCCAAACACAAGACCGATGGCGGCTGGAATGCCGCCACACCGTTTCCGCTCATTCAGGGAACGGATTGCTGTGGCCGGGTTGTCGCGGTGGCCCCGGAGGGCGACGCCTACCTGATCGGCTCGCGCGTACTGGTGCGGCCCTGCATGCGTCCGGACGGTTTCGGTTCGATGAACAACGTCTGGATGGGCTCTGATTTCGACGGTGCCTTCGCGCAGTTCGTCAAAGTACCCGCATCCGAAGTATTTGCCGTGCAGTCCGACTGGAGCGACGCCGAACTCGGCTCGATACCGTGTGCCTACGGCACTGCCGAAAACATGCTGCATCGGGCCGCTGTGTGCGCGGGCGAGCACGTGCTGATCGCCGGCGCGTCAGGCGGGGTCGGTTCGGCGGCAGTGCAACTGGCCAAGCGACGTGGTGCGCGGGTTACCGCCATCGCCGGGAAAACCAAGATGGCGCAAGTGCGCTTGATAGGCGCAGATCACGTGATCGACCGGCACGACGATCTGCTGGCAAGCCTCGGTGAGGACAGCGTCGATGTCGTCATCGATAACGTCGCCGGACCCGCCTTTGGTGATCTGCTCAAGGTGCTCAAACGCGGTGGGCGCTACGCGTCGTCCGGTGCCATCGGCGGGCCGCTGGTGGAAATGGACATGCGGACTTTTTATCTGAAAGGCCTGACACTATTTGGCTGCACGGCCTGGGAAGAACCGGTATTTCCGAACCTGATTGGCTACATCGAGCGGGGAGAACTGCGGCCGCTGGTGGCCAAATGTTTTCCGCTGGACCACATCGTGCAGGCACAGCGCGAATTCCTCGAAAAAATCCATGTCGGAAAGTTCGTGCTGATTCCGCCATAGGACAACGCCATGATCAACCATCCGGCCAATGCCGGCCCGCATCGGCGCGACCATTCACTGTAGGGTGGGCACGGCGGTATCGTGCCC
>AEPR01000948.1 GCA_000195205.2 Oxalobacteraceae bacterium IMCC9480
CGCGCGCGAACCGGAAAAGCATGCCAAATCCATGCTTTCGTCATTCCCCATGATGTCTATCTGGCGAGCTGCTTTCTTAAAACACCACAGATAACATTGATCGTAATTCGTATCATTTAACTGATAAATATCAATCGCTTGCGATAACATATCAATGAACATCGTGATTGGAGATTGTAATGATTACCCAAGAAAGAATCAGGCGCTCAATCGCCAAACGCAAGGATGATGTATTTGTCCGCTCAGACTTCGCCAGCTTCGGAAGTGAAGCACAAGTCTCACGTGCATTACGCAACTTACTAGCGCGTGATTTGCTCATACGGCTGGGGGTGGGCGTTTATGCCAAAGCAAAAAAAAGTGTCCTTTCCGGTAAAGCTATCCCCGTTCGTCCAGTCGAAATTCTGGCACCAATTGCATTGGAAAAATTAGGAGTAACGCTTTACCCAAGCCGGCTAACGAGCGAGTACAACTCCGGCATAACGACGCAAATTCCAGCAGGCAGCATTTTGAATACTGGATCTCGCCGAATCAACCGCAAGATTTCATTTAGAAATCAGGCTGTCACCTATGAAAAAAATAACATCCCGCCAACGCGAGCTCGTTGATGCTGTTATTGCCGAAAAAAATATCGGTGGCCTGACAGCGGCCATCCTGGAAAAAGACATACACGTTACCGACGCATTGCATGCATCCCCCCCTCCTTGATCTTCCAAAACCTTCCATCGTGAACAGTAACGCCCCCTTGACCAAGAATTGATCGATTTGCCTGGAAAGGCTGAGCCGCTCCAGCGCAAAGCTCACTAGCATCTGATTGAAGTCAACACTCTTCGCCCTGGCAACGCATAACTATAGCTAACTGCGTTTTAAGCTGGTTGTGTCTGTAT
>AEPR01000947.1 GCA_000195205.2 Oxalobacteraceae bacterium IMCC9480
CGCCCCGTGGCCGGCTGTAATTCTTTGTCGTACTCACTGGTTTCAGCCGCTGACGCGCGGCGCGATTGCACGATCAGGAAGACGGTATAGACCACCACCAGCGTCAGGAGCAAGGCACCATCCCACCAGCTGAGCGTGCCATCCAGACCGAGCGCCACCAGCAGCAAGGCCGAGCCGATCATGATGGGGACTTCCTGTCGGATCAATTGGCTATGCACGACCAGCGGTGTCACCAGTGCGCTGATGCCGAGAATGAACAGCACGTTGAAGATATTGCTGCCCACGACGTTACCGACGGCAATCGCGGTCTGGCCGTTGAGCACCGCGCCGGTGGACACGGCCATCTCGGGAGCGCTGGTGCCGAAGGCGACGATGGTGAGGCCCACCACCAGTGGCGAGATCCCGAACGACAGCGCCAGTTTCGATGCGCCGCGCACCAGCGAATCGGCACCGACGACCAGCGCAACCAGACCCGCGATAAAAAGTAGGGATTGCATCAACATGAAGAGCTTTCAGAAAGCGGGGATCAAGACGATCGCCCGGCGTGTTGCCCGCACCTTACCCGAGACGGCGGTAACAACCAACTCGGAAACCGGAATGGATGCTGCGGCTTGTGCAGCGTCCTGCGCGCTTTGATGTGCATCACATCCCGATGGATTGCGTCGGGTGGGCACGGCATTATGTGCCCACGCGC
>AEPR01000946.1 GCA_000195205.2 Oxalobacteraceae bacterium IMCC9480
TTCGGCAATGCCGGCGCTCTGCTCCTGGCTCGCGGCGGTGATCTCGCCCATGATGCTGGCGACGTGCTGTACCGAACTGACGATGTCCTGCATGGTCCGGCCGGCTTCATCGGCCAGTTGACTGCCGGCCTCGACCTTGCCGACCGAGTCGCCGATCAGGCTCTTGATTTCTTTGGCGGCCGCCGCCGAGCGCTGCGCCAGGCTGCGCACTTCCGACGCGACCACGGCGAATCCGCGCCCCTGCTCGCCGGCGCGGGCGGCTTCGACGGCAGCATTCAAGGCCAGGA
Source organism: Oxalobacteraceae bacterium IMCC9480 (assembly GCA_000195205.2). Taxonomy (GTDB): domain Bacteria; phylum Pseudomonadota; class Gammaproteobacteria; order Burkholderiales; family Burkholderiaceae_D; genus Actimicrobium. Next base: position 288 of record AEPR01000946.1, read on the forward strand.
TATTGGTCTGGAAAGCGATCCCATCAATGACGCTGATGATGTCGACAATCTTGCGT
>AEPR01000945.1 GCA_000195205.2 Oxalobacteraceae bacterium IMCC9480
CCGCCGCTATCCCGTACTTTGGCTACGCCCGTCAAGACCGTCGTCCGCGCTCGGCGCGCGTGGCGATCTCGGCAAAAGTCGTGGCTAACATGCTGCAGGAAGTCGGCGTCGAACGCGTGCTGATCATGGACTTGCATGCCGACCAGATCCAGGGCTTCTTCGATATTCCTGTCGACAATATTTACGCATCACCGATCCTGCTCAGCGACCTGGTTGCCAAAAACTACGATGACCTGCTGGTGGTCTCACCGGACGTCGGTGGCGTGGTACGTGCCCGGGCACTGGCCAAGCGTCTCAATTGTGACCTGGCCATCATCGACAAGCGCCGTCCGAAAGCCAACGTCTCCGAAGTGATGAACATCATCGGTGAAGTCGAAGGCCGCAACTGCGTGATCATGGATGACATGGTCGACACCGCCGGCACGCTGGTGAAAGCCGCCGAAGTCCTGAAGGATCGTGGTGCCAAGAAAGTCATCGCTTACTGTACGCATCCCGTCCTGTCCGGCCCGGCCATCGAACGCATCAATGCGTCGACGCTGGACGAACTGGTCGTGGTCGATACCATCCCGCTGTCAGAGGCAGCACGGGCCTGCAGCAAGATCCGCCAGCTGAGCTGCGCCGCCTTGCTGGCAGAGACCTTCCGCCGCATCAGCACCGGTGACTCGGTCATGTCGCTGTTTGCCGAGTAAGTATCAGAACGCTGAACCCTTTGCAGCAATGCGAAGGCCGGTGATGTCCGCAGCCGTACGCGGCGTCACCAACCTCCGGATGCGCCAGCCGCATCCGTTTTCGAATCCCCTGGTCGCGGGGGATTTTTATCGCAAGGCAGTGCCTTGCAACATTTGGAGCAACACATGAAAGTTATCGCATTCGCACGCACAGCACTGGGGACCGGAGCGAGCCGCCGCCAGCGCATTGCAGGCCAGACCCCAGGTATCGTCTACGGTGGTAGCGGCGTTCCCGTGAACATCAGCCTCGACCACAACGCGCTTTACCACGCGCTGAAAAAAGAGACCTTCCACTCGTCGATTCTCGACCTTGAAATCGACGGCAAAGTCGAGAAAGTCCTGCTGCGTGATTTCCAGGTCCACGCATACAAGCAACTCGTATTGCACGCTGACTTCCAGCGCGTCGATGCTTCGCAAAAAATCCACGTCAAGGTGCCTTTGCACTTCATCAATGGCGAAGCATCGCCTGCGGTCAAGATGTCAGCCGGCATCATCAGCCACGTTGTCAGCGAGCTGGAAGTCACCTGCTTGCCTGCCGACCTGCCGGAATTCCTGACCGTCGACCTCGGCGCGCTGGAAATCGGTAGCTCGATTCACCTGGCAGATCTGCAAATGCCAAATGGCGTGACCCCGGTCATCCACGGTGGCGACGACAATCCTACGATTGCCGCTGCATCGGTTCCTGCCGGTCGCGTTGAAGAAGCTGCTGATGCCGCTGCTGCAGCCGCTCAAGCTATTGCCAACGCACCTGCCGACAAGAAGTAATTTGTCATCCGGACCGGCGTTTTAGCCGGACCACCGAAAAGCCCGTCCTTCGCGACGGGCTTTTTTCATGCGGAATCCGCGATAATCGCTTTTTGAATAGTCAATTTCATCATGGCCATACGACTGATCGTCGGTCTCGGCAACCCCGGACCGGAATACGAACAAACCCGCCACAACGCCGGCTTCTGGCTGGTCGACAAGCTCGCCAACGGCATTGCCCGCTGCAAGCTGGTGCGCGAGACCCGTTTCAATGCGTTTGCTGCGAAAGCCGCTATCGAGCAACATGAGGTCTGGTTACTCGAACCGCAAACCTTCATGAATCGCTCCGGCCAGTCGGTCGGTGCACTGGCCAGGTTTTACAAGATCGCCGTCGACGAAGTCCTGGTCGTGCATGACGAACTCGACTTGTTACCCGGAGCCGCACGGCTGAAAAAAGGCGGCTCGTCCGGCGGTCACAACGGCCTCAAGGACATCACGGCGGCGCTCGGATCCCAGGATTACTGGCGTCTGCGCCTCGGCATCGGCCACCCGCGTACGCAAGGGTCGCAACAACCGGTGGCTGATTACGTGCTGCACCGTCCGCGCAAGGAAGAGCAGCCACTGCTCGATGAAGCCATCGCGAAGAGCATCGACATCATTCCGATGCTGTGCGATGGCAAGTTTGATGCTGCGACCATGCGGCTGCATACGGCCAAGGGATGATCCCGACCCTGCCGGTTTTTACCGGCAACGCATGCTGATCCGGCAGCACTGGCGCATTTGCGCAG
>AEPR01000944.1 GCA_000195205.2 Oxalobacteraceae bacterium IMCC9480
CGATCATAGCTACCGCTACGACCCGACCGGCAACCTGCTGGCCGACCAGCGCGACAAGCTATCCACCGGCTACACCATCGACCCGGCCAGCAACCGGATCACCTCCGCACAGGCCGGTGACCGGCGCATCAACTACGCCTACAACGCCGCCGGCAGCATCACCCGCATCGGCGACACCGTCTATGCGTGGGACAGCCAGCAACGCCTGATC
>AEPR01000943.1 GCA_000195205.2 Oxalobacteraceae bacterium IMCC9480
ACCAGCACCAGCACCAGCACCAGCACCAGCCCCCCCCTCAAAACCCAATCACCGTGTTTATCCAACCATCACTCTCGCGCAAAGCGAGCCCCACCAAAGCTCCCCATCAAGCCGCGTTCCGCGCAGCCTCCAGCGCCGCAGTGAGCGCCGCCACCCGCTCGATCAGCGCAGCGTTTTGCGCAGTCAATTCAAGCACTCTGGCCTGCAGCGCATCCGTGTCAGCAGGCGGTGCAGCATCGACTTCCGGCACGGGCGTGCGCGCCGGACGGGTGCTGGCTTTCATCTCCCGCACTTGCTTCGCCGCTTGCTGCAATTCTTTCTTCCCACCGGCCACCGCTGCAACCTGATCAGCCGCCGGCAGCGTCGATACTTCTGCCGCCGCATTGATGGAAATCGTCCCGGCCCGCACTGCGTCGACCAGCTCCGGCGTGGCCGCATTGCGGATTTTTTCAATGCGGGTAAGCGTATTGCTGCTGATGCCGGCCAGCCGCGCGACGTCGTCGCGGGTGGTGATGGACGCGCCGACGGCCGCCGCTACGGGCGTACCGACGGGTGCGTCCTGCAGCTGCACCCGATGACGCGCGGTGACAATGTCCTTTTTGCGCAAGGCCAGCACGCCACGCTGAAAATCCGACACGCTGCGGCGCGCCAGATGGTTATCGATCATCCACAGCATCACGTCATCGATTGTGCCGAAGCTGGTGTTCTGCACCGTATTGAAGGCGATCCCGTGCTGCTGGCAGATCGCATACCGGTTATGACCGTCAATGAGGATATCGCCCCACAGGACCAGCGCATCGCGGCAGCCTTCGGCGAGCAGGCTGCGCTCGAGTGCCGTGTACTCGTTGGTGGTGAGCGGATCGATGGTGCCGCGGAGTTCGTCGTTGACGGTGATGTGCATGGGTGACCTTGAAAAGTGATGATGTCGGGCCGCGCGGTGAACCCCGCCGCGACGCCGGGAGCGACATGGTAAAGCAGTTGCCGCCGGCGAACCCGGCCTCGCGGCGTGCTCAATGCACGACGCCCCCGTCTTGCTGTGCTGCTTAAAAAAACAGCAACGCCGCCAAGCTGCATGGCCACTGGCTTGCGAGCGCTTCGCACAGGCTTATGCACAAAGTTGTTCACAGTTTGCGGGCATAAGTTTTTCAGGGAGCGCCGTATATACTCAAGCCCCGCTCTGCCAACCCCGTTCGCTCCCCCGACAGGAACCCCATGATCACCGTCCATCATCTCGACACCTCCCGCTCGCAGCGCATCCTGTGGCTGCTCGAAGAACTCGGTCTTCCCTACGAGATCAAGCGCTATCAGCGCAACAAACAAACCCGCCTCGCGCCACCCGAACTGAAGGCCATCCATCCGATGGGCAAGTCGCCGGTCATCACCGATGGCGGCGTTACGGTGGCCGAGTCCGGTGCCATCGTCGAATATCTCATCGAGACCTACGGCGACAAGGGCACCGGCGACTGCGCCGCGCTGCAACCAAGGCAGGGCACGCCCGAGCATCGCGAGTGCCGTTTCTGGATGCATTTTGCCGAGGGCTCGCTGATGAACTGGCTGGTCATGAAGCTGGTTTTCACCAGCATCCCGACGCAGCCGATGCCAT
>AEPR01000942.1 GCA_000195205.2 Oxalobacteraceae bacterium IMCC9480
TCTTAATGCGGGAACGGCCACAGGCGCAATTTCTCCTTGGTGATCGCCCACATGCGCGCCAGGCCATGCGGTTCGACGATCAGGAAGAAAATGATCAGCGCGCCAAACATCATCATCTGGATATGCGACACCGCCGAGCCGGTCAGCGGCAAGTGCAGCAGCGTCGCCAGTGGTGGCAGGAAGTTATCCAGCAAGATCGGGAACAGCAGGATAAAGGCCGAACCCAGGAAGGCGCCGAGAATGCTGCCGACGCCGCCGATGATGATCATGAACAGGATGCGAAACGACAGGTCCAGCGAAAAGCCATCCGGCTCGACCGACCCGAGGTAGCAGAACGCATACAGCGCGCCGGCCACGCCGCAATAAAACGAGCTGACCGCAAACGCGATGAGCTTGGTCTTCATCAGCGGTATGCCGATCACTTCGGCAGCCACGTCCATGTCGCGCACTGCCATCCAGGCGCGGCCAGTCCCACTGCGCACCAGGTTCTTGGCGATCAGCGCCATCACGGTGACGATGGCCAGCACGAAGATGTATTTTTTCATCGGGGTGTTAATCGCGTAGCCGAACATCTCCAGCTTCTGGGCGCTGATGACGCCGGATGAACTGTCATTCGAGAACCATGAAAACTTGGTCAGCACCCAGATCACAAAAAACTGCGCCGCCAGCGTCGCGACCGCCAGATAGAAGCCCTTGATGCGCAGCGACGGCAAGCCGAACAGCACGCCGACGGCTGCCGCACACAAGCCCGCGAGGATGAACGATACGAGGATAGGAATACCCTCGATGCGCAGCTGGAAGTTGTAGGCCGCATAGGCACCGACGGCCATGAAGGCGGCTGAGCCCAGCGACAACTGGCCGGCGTAGCCGGTCAAAATATTGAGGCCCAGTGCGGCCAATGCCAGCACCAGAAAGGGAATCAGAATCGCGGAAAACCAGTACTCGGAACCGAGCACCGGAATCCCGATAAAGGCAATCGCCAGCACGATGGCCATGCCGATGCGGTCCTGGCGTAACGGGAAAATCTGGCTGTCGGCCACGTAGCTGGTTTTGAACTGGCCGGCTTCACGATAGAACATGGGTGTCTCCTGAATGTGATGTGTTTAGACGCGGTCGATGTGCTTTTCGCCGAACAGCCCGGACGGCCGTACCAGCAAGAACAGCAACGCGAACACATACGGAAACCAGCCTTCGATGCCACCGAAATTGCCACCGAAGGTCTCCTGCATGACCGGCGGAATATAGATCTCGGCCAGCTTCTCGGAGGCACCGATGATCAGCCCGCCGACGATCGCGCCGGGTACCGACGTGAAGCCACCGAGGATCAGCACCGGCAAGGCTTTGAGTGCCGTCATCGTCAGCGCAAACTGCACGCCATTGCGCGAGCCCCACAGCAAGCCGGCCGCCAGCGCGACGAAGCCGGCCACGCCCCAGACGATGGCCCAGATATGCTGCAGCGGAATGCCCAGCGACAGCGCGGCCTGGTGGTCGTCGGCGACCGCGCGCAGGGCCCGGCCGATCTTGGTCTTCTGGAAAAACAGCGCCAGCAAGGTCACCAGCACGATCACCATGCCGGAGGCGAACAGGTCGAACTTCGAGATGCCGATGCCGTAGTTGTCCATGATCGACTGGATCGGTTCGTCGACGATACCGAGGTTGATCGGCCGCACTTCGCTACCGAACAGTAGCGGCCCGAGGCCTTCGAGGAAAAACGTCAGGCCGATGGTCGCCATGAACAGCGTGATCGGCGGCTGGTTGACCAGCTTGCGCAACACGAAGCGTTCGGTCGACAGCCCGACGAGGAGCATCACGGCAAACGCACCGATGATCGCCGCCCACATCGGCAAGCCCTTGTCCATCAGCCCGACCACGGCCAGCGCGGCGAAATACACCATCGCGCCCTGGGCAAAGTTGAAGACACCGGAGGCCTTGTAGATCAGCACGAAACCGAGTGCGACCAGGGAATACATCAGGCCGGTCAGCATGCCGCTGAGCAGGACTTCAAAGAAAAATTTCATCGAGTACTTTCAAGAAATACGTTATCAATGTTCGTGGTGAGGAGGGCTCGGCTACTTCTTTCCGTTCGGCTTGCCTCTTCCCGTTCGTCCTGAGCTTGTCGAAGGAAG
>AEPR01000941.1 GCA_000195205.2 Oxalobacteraceae bacterium IMCC9480
CCCTGTGCCCACCCTACGATGCTGCTGTTGGCATCAAGCCGCCATCAACCACGCACCGCTGGCGGCAATCGCCATCCCGCCGGCACGTACCATCCAGCCATGACGCGCCAGCCCTTTGCCTAGCATCAAACCAACGCCATGCAAGGCTACCGTCGCCAGCACGAAGCCGAGTCCGTACTGCCACGCCGTCGCGTTGAGCGGCATCTCGATACCGTGCGCACCGCCATGAAACAGCGCGAACAGCGCGACGATGCCTGCACCAAACGCAGGACCGGTGCGCACCGAAAACGCGATCAGCAAACCCAGCACCAGCAGCGAGGCGGCGATGCCGGACTCGACCAGCGGCAGCGCAAAACCGTTCATGCCGGCGATGGCCGCGACGCTCATCAGCGCCACAAAACTGGCCGGTACCTGCCACCTGGCGCGACCTCCCAACTGGTACGCCCAGAGCCCGACGGCGACCATCGCCAGCAAGTGATCCGCACCCAGCAGCGGATGCGCCAGGCCAGACAGCAAGCCATCGGCATGCCCCGGATGAGCGCTGGCGATGCCGCTCGCGGCGAGGGTGAACGGGACGATACTCCAGCGATTGAATGTGCTACGCATGTGATTCTCCTCAATGAAATAACTGCTCGGTCGGATCCGGAAAATCAGGTGTCTTCCACCATCATCTCCAGCACCCGCAATTCGGCACCACTGGTCGCACGCAGTTGATAATTGCCGCACTGCGGACAAGCATCACCGTGCGCCTGCAAGGGCACCGTCAGCTGGCAATGCAAGCACCATGCCGCACCGGTCGGGGTGTCGATGGCGATTTCGGCATGCTGCAGGCAGGTGTCCTGCGCCATGACTTCGAGCGCAAAGCGCAAGGCGCGTACCTCGACATTGCACAGCGACCCCGCTTCGATCCGCAGCAGCGTCACGCGGGCGAACTGCTCGCGCAGTGCGGCGGCTTCGACGATCTTCAGGATGCCGCTGGCAAGGCTGACTTCGTGCATTTAGAGGCGTCCTCGTCCACCGGTTTCGATATAGCTCAGCAGTTCATGTTGCTGGCGGTTGATGGCGGTCAGTGTACTGTGCACCCGTTTGATGATCGCCCGCATGAAGTTGAAGACCAGTTCCGGGTTGCCGGTGATCAGCGGATCGATGTCGGCCTTATTGAAACTGATCACGCTGGCGCTCCCCAGCGAACGCACGGTATCCGGATGCGCGCTACCGTCGATGAAGCTCAGCTCGCCGACCAGATCGCCCTTGTCGAGCACGTGCAGGATGGGCGCGGATTGCTTATCCTTGGCTACGCCGGTGATGGCCAGCCGGCCCTTGGTGACGATGTAGAAGCAATTGGTCGAACTGCCTTTTTCGCACAGCACTTCATCATCGGCCAGGTCGATTTTCTGGGCGGCGCGCTCGGCCAGGATGGTGGCACCATCCGCGCCGATATATTGTCCGATCGGTGCGTTGCGGATCAGTTCCGCGATTTCAATGCTGTTCGATTTCATGGTGTCTTTCGTGAAGGTGAATGACGCTGCGCACGAGTGCGCCGGCGGCCAGTTGCAGGTTGACGGTGGCCGGCGCGGTCAGGCCGGTGTGCAATTCCCATTCATAGCCACGGATCGCCAGCACCCAGACTTCGGGCGCGCTGCCGAAGCATTGCAGGCAGGTCGCGACGATGGTTTCGATCGACATCGCATGCGACGTAAAACTGAAATCCATCTTCGCTTCGGCCTGGTACAGCCGGAACGCCGGCAGCGCGACATCCTTCGAGGCATCGATAAACAGCACGCGGCGCTTGTGGCTGATCAGGTCGGCGTCCTCGAGGTTGAGCTGGTAGAACTTGACCTTCTCGGCATTGCGGCACAGGCCGGATTCTTCCAGCCAGTCGACGAAGGCCCAGCCCAGTCCGTCGTCCTGCCGGCCGCTGTTGCCGATGCCGTAGACCAGCGCCGACGGGGTGTCGAAGTAGTCCAGCGTGACTGCCAGGG
>AEPR01000940.1 GCA_000195205.2 Oxalobacteraceae bacterium IMCC9480
TCGTTTTCTGATTTGAAGTGCACCAACGCCCGCTGCGTGCACAATTTTACCAAAACCTTGCTTGCCGTAGCAGGCATCTCCAGCGCCACCGTGTCTCTTACCGAATGGGCAGCGCAGGTTAACTTCGACGCCGCAAGGACGTCCATCCCGAGGATCAAATCAGCTATCTCTGCCAGTGACTATGTGACGGGTGATGCAGCACCCGCCAATGGCAGTTGCAGATAGCAGAACCCAAGGCTTATTGAGCGGCAATGGTCTATCGTCCGGTGCCGGTTACGACGCGCGAAGCCTGCTTGAACGACTTGAAAACACAAAGGTTAGTGCGACATCATCGCCATGGATTTGCAGGATTCGGTACACTCCCGACAAGCCTGAACGCAGTCAGCCAACTCGTCCTTCGCCTCGCAACTCACGGCACAGGCTTCGCAGATTTCGCTGCATACGCCACATAGCTTGGCACTGAACGCCGATCCGCTTAGTTGCAGATTGGCAGACGCTTGGCAGATTTCTGCACAGTTGAGCATCAACCGCACATGGTCCGGCGCGGCATGATCGCCACCGACTTCAATACAGTACGTCAATACAGTCCGCAAGCAGACCTGATGGCACTTCATGCAATGGTCGATACAGGCTTTCATCGCGATGTTCGTGTTGGCGTTCATATCCATGGTAAATCCTTATTGTGAGGCGATTGGCGGTTCGAAAAAGGCTCACGCGAACTATCAACCGCGCGAGCATCTTTCAACCATTACGCGTCCTAAGATAAAGCGTCTGCGGGTTGCACCACATAAGCCGGTTCTGTCGCGTTAAATTTTGTGCTTTGAAAATAGGGCTGGCTGAGATGCTGGGCAAGCGTCCAGCCACGGCATCTTCCACCTGA
>AEPR01000939.1 GCA_000195205.2 Oxalobacteraceae bacterium IMCC9480
GCCGATGCGGTGCGCAGGTATTTTCTTGTGCACGGACTGGCCGGCGTGGCCATCAAGTCCGAAGGCCTCGGCGCCAGCAATCCGGTCATCGACCCGACCCGCTGCGCCGGCATGGCGCTGGCCGCGCAGCAGGACTGCCTGAAAGCGAATCGCCGTGTCGTCGTGGAGTTCCCGCAATGAAGCGCTTCAATGTCATTCTCGTGCTGCTGTGCGCCTTGTTCTCCGGTGCTGTTCATGCCGCGCCCGCCACCCCTCAATGCACCAACCTCGCCGGCACCACCGGCGACCCCGGCACAGGCTGCGCCGGCAATCCGATCAACCTCACCACCGGCAACAAGTTCCAGCGTGAAGTCGACATGCCGGCCTTGCCCGGCGTGCTCGGTCTTGAACTGGTCCGTTACTACAACAGCGATTTCAGCGGTCCGCGCATCCCCAATGGCATCCTCGGTCGCGGCTGGAAACTGTCGTATGAAACCGAGCTCTACGTTGCTGGCAAGACGCTGCAAATCGTCCTGGCCGACGGCACCCATCTGAGCTTCAGCCGCGATCCGCTCGACCCCAGCCGCTGCAGCACCGGCAATCCGGCCCATGGCACCGTCGTGATCCGGCGCGGCGCGCGCGGCAACGACTACCTGTGGACGCAAGTCGATGGCCGCCAGCTGACCTTCACGGCGCGCGGACGGCTGGAGATGATCCGGGTGCCCGGCGGGCAGTTCGTCAGCATGACCCATGACGACGACGGCCTGCTGCAAACGGTGACGGACCCGCAAGGGCGGCAATTGCGGCTCGGG
>AEPR01000938.1 GCA_000195205.2 Oxalobacteraceae bacterium IMCC9480
GCTCCCTTCGACAGGCTCAGGGCGAACGGTAAGAGGGACATCAGCGGCCAAAGACCAGCCGCTCACCCCGCCCTCAATCCGCCAACGCCCCCGTTGCCCGCTCAATATCCGCAATCAAATCCAGCGGATTTTCAAGACCGATATTGAAGCGCACCAGCTGACCGGCATGCGGCCAGCTGTCACGCATGCTGCCGATCCGGTACGGCACGCACAGGCTGTTGCTGCCACCCCAGCTGAAGCCGATCCGGAATAACTGCAGCGCGTTGACGAAGCGGTCAGTCTGCGCTTCCGTGAAGCGCGCATCGAAGATCACCGAGAACAAGCCGCCGGCGCCGGTGAAGTCGCGTTTCCAGTGTGCGTGGCCCGGGCAATCCTCCAGCGCCGGATGCAATACGGTGGTGATTTCGGGACGGCTCTTGAGCCAGCCGGCAATCTGCCGCGCCGCCATATCGTGCGCATGGAATCGCAACGGCATCGACGGCAAGCTGCGCAGCACCATGTACACATCATCCATGCCGACGCCCATACCGAGCCGCATGTGCGCCCGTCCGAGCTGCTGGGCAATCGCGTCATCCCGGGTGAGCACGGCACCCATCAGCACATCGGCCCCACCTGACTGGTACTTGGTCAGCGCCTGCATGATGATGTCGACGCCGTGATCGAAGGCGCGAAAAGCCAGTCCTGCCGACCAGGTATTGTCGATCGCCACCAGCACGCCGCGCGCATGGGCCGCCGCGCACAAGGCCGGGATATCCGGCACTTCCATCGTGATCGAGCCAGGTGCTTCGGTCCACAGCAAGCGGGTATTGGGCTCGATCAGCGCCGCAATGTCGGCACCGATCATCGGATCGTAGAACCGCACGCTGATGCCATGGTCCTGCGCCAGCCATTGCGCCATCTCCCGATTCGGGCCATAGACATTGTCCGGCAATAGCATGTCGTCGCCGGATTTCAGCAGCCCGAGATTGACCAGCGCAATCGCGGCCAGCCCGCTCGGTGCCAACAGGCACTGCTGCGCGTCTTCGATTTCGGCAAGACGGGCTTCGAGCGTGAACGAGGTCGGCGTGCCGTGCAGGCCGTAGGTGTACGCGTTCTTGTGCTGCCAGCAGCGCGAGCGCATCGCGGCGACATCCTTGAAAACCACCGTGGAGGCATGGTGAATGGGCACCGGAAAAGCGTCGAAGCCCTCCGGTGCGGTGTAGTTGCTATGGCTCAGCAGGGTTTGCAGGGATTTCGAATGGGTCACGCCGTGCTCTCCTTGAACAGTGGAAATTATTGTGCTTCGCCCCACAAGTCATGCGCGTCAGAGGCAGTGATTT
>AEPR01000937.1 GCA_000195205.2 Oxalobacteraceae bacterium IMCC9480
GAACACCGAAGACACGCCGGCCATCGTCGAGGCCACTGCCTTCAAGAGCGGCATCGTCATCGTGCAGGTCAACCGCATCATGGACGTGCTGCCACGCGTCGACATCCCGGCCGACTGGGTCGATTACGTGATCGAGTCGCCGACGCCGTATTACATCGAACCGCTGTTCACGCGTGATCCTGCTCAGATCTCTGAAATCCAGGTCTTGATGGCGATGATGGCCATCAAGGGCATCTACGCCGAGTACGGCGTGCAGCGCCTGAACCACGGCATCGGCTTCGACACCGCTGCGATCGAATTGCTGTTGCCGACCTATGCCGAATCGCTCGGCCTGCGCGGCAAGATCGCCAGTTACTGGGCGCTCAATCCGCATCCGGCACTGATCCCGGCGATCGAGGCAGGCTTCGTCGAATCGGTCCATTCGTTCGGTTCCGAGCTCGGCATGGAGGCCTACATCAGTGCGCGTCCCGACGTGTTTTTCACCGGCCCGGATGGCTCGATGCGCAGCAACCGCGCCTTGTGCCAGGCTGCCGGTCACTATGCCTGCGACATGTTCATCGGGTCGACCTTGCAGATCGATTTGCAGGGCAATTCATCGACTGCCACGCAGGGCCGCATCGCCGGTTTTGGCGGTGCTCCGAACATGGGCGCTGATGCCCGAGGCCGTCGCCATGCCAGTCCGGCCTGGCTG
>AEPR01000936.1 GCA_000195205.2 Oxalobacteraceae bacterium IMCC9480
ATCACGGGTAGTGGTCAGCAATCCGGTTGGTCCGCTGAACTGCAAGGTGGAATACGGTCCCAGCGTGATCGTGCTGTTATCGAGCGTCAGCCGGTTCGGCACATTGACATAGGCGGAATTCAGTAGTGTCAGGTTGGCCTGCAAGGTGACGTCATCGAGTGTCGATGGCTGATAATAAGCGGTGGAACCTGCCGTGATCACGGACCCGTTGCCAGCG
>AEPR01000935.1 GCA_000195205.2 Oxalobacteraceae bacterium IMCC9480
CCGGCAGCCGACTTCGTGCTGCATAACAGCCTGTTCCTGATTGCGCACTTCCATAACGTGATCATCGGTGGTGTCGTGTTCGGCATGTTCGCCGGTATCAATTACTGGTTCCCGAAAGCCTTCGGTTACAAGCTGGATTCGTACTGGGGCAAGTGGTCGTTCTGGTTGTGGACCGTTGGCTTCTACTTCGCCTTCATGCCGCTGTATGTGCTTGGCCTGATGGGTGTGACACGTCGTCTGAACCATTTCGAAGATCCGTCGTTGCAGATCTGTTTCCAGATCGCCGCCGCTGGTGCCGTGCTGATCGCGCTGGGTATCGCTGCCTTCATCATTCAGTTGATTGTCAGCTACATCCGTCGCAAAGAACTGGGTGATTACACCGGTGATCCATGGGGCGGTCGTACGCTGGAATGGTCGACTTCGTCGCCACCACCGTCGTACAACTTCGCCTTCACGCCAAAGGTCTATGACAACGATGCCTGGACCGATATGAAGCAAAACGGCTATGTCCGTCCGGTGACAGGTTTCCTGCCGATCCACATGCCAAAAAATACGGCAGCAGGTTTCCTGATCGCCTTGCTCAGTGCCGCGATCGGATTCGCCCTGATCTGGCACATGTGGCTGGTCGCCGGCATGACCTTCGGCATGATGATTGCCGGGATCATTGCTCACACCTTCAACTACAAGCGTGACTTTTATATCCCGGCTGATGAAGTCACCCGGATCGAAGATAACCGTACAAGATTGTTGACTACCCATGCGTAATACCGTGACTTCTCCA
>AEPR01000934.1 GCA_000195205.2 Oxalobacteraceae bacterium IMCC9480
GAATCCTGCGCCGGCAAGGTTGCCGCGGTTGTAATAATCCAGAGTTCCCGGATTGCGGACATTACCATTGACGGCACTGCCGGCCAGATTGTTGTCAATGATCGCACCGGCGCCACTGAGGCTTTCCTGTGCACTGAACCCGTAGGGCCGCAAGTCGGATTTGCCGACATAACGGCGGTCACTGCGATCACGGTAATTTGCATCGCCCTTGTTGCCATATTCAAAATTCAACAAGACGTTGTATTTGTCTGTATCGATATCGCCAAAACCGTGGGTGATAGTGGCGCGCACGTCTTTGCCGTCGCTGTAGCCGGTAGTCTGACCGTAACTAACTTTAGCGGTGGTG
>AEPR01000933.1 GCA_000195205.2 Oxalobacteraceae bacterium IMCC9480
CAGCCGCTACCGGAACCTCGGTAAAGTTAGCCGTCGGGAACTCATTGCGTTTGTGGAACCAACCTGCGCCACCGTGGATGTTTGTCGCGGACTGAACGAACAGGTCGACCAGCGCCGGATGCATCGATGCCCGTGCAACCAGCGTCGCAGTCGGCGCAATGAGCTGATAGTCGCGCGCCGGCAAATCGCGTCCGAGATCAACGATACCGCGCGGTAGCACGACATGCGACAGAAAAGGAAATCGTCGTGTGTAGGCTTCGGCTTGCGTGAAATCAAATAGTTTGATCCCCGGCGTTTGCAGCAGCATCTGGATCAGCAATTCATCCGGCGCCGAACTGAACACCATGCCGTCTATCGTTCCGGCCAACAAGGCCACTGTTGCCGGCGTATTTTCGAGCGTACCCAGCGTCAGTTCAACCGGTTCGATGCCATTCACCGACAACAGTCTTCTGAACAATTGCGGGACGCCTGTGCCTTCCGGCCCGACATTGATCTGCAGCCCTTTGAGCTGATTGAGTTGCGTGATGTCATGGCTGGCACGATAAAA
>AEPR01000932.1 GCA_000195205.2 Oxalobacteraceae bacterium IMCC9480
CGCGTGGGCACAAAAGGCAGTGCCCACCCTACAGATATTTTGCCAGCAGCGGCAGCAGCTTCTCGCGCGTCGCCGCAGGCATGGCCGACGGCTGCGTCACCAGCGCTTGCGCCAGCGCCGTATGCGCCAGCGATACCGGTGCATCGGCAGCCAACCGGCGTATCGCGGCGCGCAGCACCTGCTGCGCCCCGGCGGCATTGTGCATCATATTGCCGATCGCCATCTCGGCCGTGACCGGCGCGTGGCCGGTATGCCAGCAATCGAAATCGGTGACCAGTGCCAGCGTCGCGTAAGCGATTTCGGCTTCGCGTGCGAGCCGCGCTTCCGGCAGGTTGGTCATGCCGATCACCGATGCGCCCCAGCTGCGATAGAGCTGCGATTCGGCCAATGTTGAAAAAGCCGGTCCTTCGATGCAGACATAAGTACCGCCGCGATGCAGCGTGGCTTCCGGCAGTGCCGCGTCGGCAAAGGCATCGGCGATCAGCTGGCTCAGTGCCGCGCAGACCGGCTGCGCCAGACTGATGTGTGCCACCGCACCGTCACCAAAAAACGTGTTGATGCGCTGCCGCGTCATGTCGATGTACTGGTCCGGCAGGACCATGTGGCGCGGTGCCATCTCTTCGCACAAGGACCCG
>AEPR01000931.1 GCA_000195205.2 Oxalobacteraceae bacterium IMCC9480
GCAATAACCGCAGGGCATTGCACCGGTTGATACGGGACGCGATCTTGCAATATGTTGAGCAATAAGAAAAGCGCGAGGCGTTCCGCAATGATGCCATCGCTGCCTGGAATGCCTATCAGGCTAATGGCCTGCATGCGTCAATGGACGAAGCCAGTAGTTGGCTGGCAAGCATGACAGCAGTGCGCTGAACGGTTTTTGCTCAGTTCATCATGAATTAAGCACATCTGGTTGTCCCAGAGCTTTCTTTTTGTCAGTCGCCAGACGTCGCTCGACTTTCCTGATGTCTTCGGACGCAGGCAATGCTTCGGGTCGAATGCCGCGATCAATCAGTGTCCGCCGGACAGCATCGTTGTTGGTGATGTGCTCGGAGGAGATAGCTGATTCGTTCGTCAGTTGATGTTCCCTTGTGTTGAAGATCGTAATTTCGGTGGCAAAGTCTTTTGCCTTAAGCAAGATTGTTGGCGCAAAGTCTGCCAACGGGCGATGGTCGGGAACGTGCCATTGCAATTTCATGGCGTGCGTGGACTTGCCAAACAAGGCCAGATCGCCTTTGCTGCGGATGATGCTGAAATTGTCATCACCGCCGGTGTGTTCGTAGATGACGTCCGACAATTCTTTTTCGGTGGCTTTGAGTTTGCTGCGGGCTGACACGCGCTCCGCTTCCAGCAGCTTTTGCTCGATGAGTTCAGCTCGACGCGTTTGCAGGGCGAAGTAGGTTTGGGAAAATGCGATCTCGGGTTTTTTGGGATCACCGTTTTGTGCAATCAGATAGCACGCATAACGAGTCAGCATGATGTCCGGCACTTCCTTTTCCGCGCCTTTAGGCATGGCGATCGTTTTGCCGACGTCGGCAAAATGATCGGTCACGTGATTACCGGATACTTCGCAAGCTGTTTTTGACTTGGCAACAACATTGATAAAATTGTTCCGAGGCGGTCATTGCCGTTAGTCCGTGCTCATCCATCCGCGCCACCCCCCACTTGCTCAACAAGCGCATCCCCCGC
>AEPR01000930.1 GCA_000195205.2 Oxalobacteraceae bacterium IMCC9480
GGCGTTGATGGGACAAGGCGTGATCCAGGATTTCTCGGCCAACAAGAGCGTCACGCTGCTTGATCCGCTGACCTACATCGAGGCGGAGGTCGGCACCGATGGCCAGCCGATCAAGGATGCCCAGGGCGTCGCACTCACGCAGACGCTGGTGGCCAAGAGCCAGACCCTGCCGATGGGACCGGTCGCGTCGCAGGAAGCCATCAAGATGATAGGCACCAACGGCGGCGGCTTCTTCAATGCCAACTCGGCCCATCCGTTTGAAAACCCGACTCCTGTGTCGAACCTGCTGCAGATGCTGGCGATATTCCTGATCCCGGCCGCGTTCTGCTTTGCCTTCGGCCGGCTGGTTGGCGACATGCGTCAGGGCTGGGCGGTGCTGTCAGCGATGACGCTGATCTTCCTCGCGCTGACCTGCGTGGTGCTATACGCCGAGCAGCAAATCCATCCGGGACTGCAGGCGTTGCATGTCGACCAGGCCCTCGGTGCGCTGCAATCCGGCGGCAACATGGAAGGCAAGGAAACCCGCTTCGGCATCAGTGCCTCGGCGCTGTTTGCAGCGATCACGACGTCGGCGTCATGCGGTGCCGTCAATGCGATGCACGACTCGTTCACGGCGCTCGGCGGTCTGGTACCGCTGGCGTTCATGCAGCTCGGCGAAGTCGTGTTTGGTGGCGTCGGCACCGGCCTGTACGGGATGCTGGTGTTTGCCATCATGGCGGTCTTCATCGCCGGCCTGATGATAGGCCGCACGCCCGAATATCTCGGCAAGAAGATCCAGGCTTACGAGATGAAGATGACCGCGCTGACCATCCTCGTGACGCCGCTGCTGGTGCTGGGCGGGACCGCGATTGCGGTGATGCTCGAGCCCGGCCGGGCCGGCATCGCCAACCCCGGCGCGCATGGCTTTTCCGAAATCCTGTATGCGTTCACATCGGCCGCCAACAACAACGGCAGCGCCTTCGCCGGGCTGTCGGCCAACACGCCGTTCTACAACTTCATGCTGGCAGTGGCGATGTGGGGCGGACGCTTCGGCATGATCGTGCCGATCCTGGCGATTGCCGGATCGCTCGCGGCGAAGAAGCGGCTCGATGTCACCAGCGGCACGATGCCGACGCACGGTCCGCTGTTCGTGGCGCTGCTGGTTGGTGTTGTGGTGCTGATTGGCGTGCTCAATTACGTGCCGGCTTTGGCTTTGGGACCGGTGGTTGAGCATGTGCAGTTTCGTTGAATTTCCGGGGGCGCTCGCGTGGGCACGATCAAGCCGTGCCCACCC
>AEPR01000929.1 GCA_000195205.2 Oxalobacteraceae bacterium IMCC9480
AAACCGATGCCAATCGAGGCACTGCTCGAGCTGTTGTTACTGGTTTGCGTAGCCGTGTTGCTGGCTGCGCCCAGGTCGATCTTGCCGTCGGCGAACAGGCCCACGTCCCGGCCGGCGCTGATCCGGCTGCCGTTGACGGTGATATTGCCGTCGGTGCCGTCGGCATTACCAGCCTTGTCGGCAATGGCGCGCAGCGTCACATCCCCGCCGGCGGCGATCGTGCTGCCGCGAACAGTGCTGCTGCGCTGCGTGCTGTCGCTCTTGCTCTGGCTGCTTCCCAGCGAAAGACTGATGCCGATACTGGCAGCCTTGTCCGGATCCGACATCGCGTCCGCCGCTTTGCTCGCCGCCAGCACCGTGGTCACCGCTGCCAGCGCCTGCATCCGCGCGTCGTTGGTTTGCCCGGCGGCGGTCGTCATTTGCTGGGCCGTCTGCACCGCCGCGATGACCGGGTTCGAGATCGCCAGCGTCAGGCCGCCCTGTTTGAATTGCTGTTGCTGGCGCTCTTCTGCAGTGTCGGTCGCCGCCGTGATGTCGATCTTGCGGGCGGTGATGTCGATGTTGCCGTTCGGGGTCAGCAGGTCGCTGCCGGTTTGCGTGTAGCGCTGGCCGGCGATCAGGCGCGCGTTGCCGTTGAGGCTGGCGACGGTGCTGGCCGCGCTCATGGTCGAACTACTGGTCGTGTCCTGCTGTTGCTGGCGTTCGCCCAAGGTGAGCGCGGCGCCGCTGGTGAAGAGTCCGCTGGTGGTTTGCGCGAAGCCGTTGCTGCCCTGCTGTGCGCTTTGCGCGGTCGTGATGGTGAGATTACGGCCGGCGTCCAGTCGCAGGTCGCGGTCGGCAACCAGCGTGGAACCGGCGATGGTGATGTCGCCGGTACGGCTGGTCGGATTGCCCGCTTGCACCAGGATCGTGTTGCCCGACAGGACGCTGCCCTGCACCTGGTCGCTGCTGCTGCGCTGGCTGGTGGCGGTCGTGGTCGATGAGACCAGGTTGCCGCTCTTGCTGTAGCTGTCGTTGATCGCGCTGCGCGCTGTCGTGACGGCACCGATGGTGATGTCGTTGCTGGCGACCAACCCGACCTGCCCGGCCTTGCTCGACAGGTACCCCGCGTTGATGGCGATATTGCCGGCACCGTCACGTCCGTTGGCGATCACGCTGAGGTCGTTCGTTGCGCTGATGCTGCCGCCGACCAGCGTTTCGTCGTTGCGGGCGACTCGGTTATAAGCGTTCCTGCCGATGGTCTGGATATCTGTCGTGGTGCGCTCTTTGGCAGCGGCTATGGTGACGTTCGCGCCTTGCAGCAGGGCGCTGTCGCCGGCAGAGACGGTCGCACCGCGCACGTCCAGATTTCCAGCGGCGACCAGCGCCAGATTGCCGCCGGCGGATAGGGTCGCCGCTGCTTGCGTGAGGCGGTCGTCGACGATGTAGCCGCTGCGACCTTGCACCGTGCTCCCGCTGCTGTCGCCCACGGCGATCTGGTAGCGCTGTGCGACGCTGCTGATGCGGATGTCGCGTGCAGCGGTGGCGATCAGCTCGCCGCTGGCACCGACGCTGGCACCGGCGAGCAGCAGATCGCGGGCGGCGT
>AEPR01000928.1 GCA_000195205.2 Oxalobacteraceae bacterium IMCC9480
ACGGCGGTATCGTGCCCACGCGAATGCACCTCGCCACGCCACAAGCGAAAGCGCCCGGAATTTGCGTAAAAAAAGAATCCTCAGACATTGAATTTTTTCAGGAAAACGCGGCGCACCGCATGGAACCACTGCCATCCCAGCGGCTCGGACGGATGTTCAAAACGCACATAAACACGGCTGCCGAGCTTATCGAGCCGGGTCCCGGGCGGCAGCTGCAGGTCAAGCACGAACAGCTTTTGCAAGGTGCGCGCATCGCCCGACTTGTTCGGATCAAGCCCGATCTTGCCACCACCCTGGAAGCTCAGCGTCATGCTAGGCAGCTGGTCGGTAGCGCCCGGCACTTCGCGCAGCACCTGCGCCGCCATCACCACGGCGGGCTGGTCGACGGTACGGACTTCAATCGCGCGCATGCCCTGGCGCACCTTGTCGGCATCCGATTGCGGGATCACCACCCGCACGGTGCCCAGCGCGTCGCTGGTGACGTAGCCCAGCAATTCGCCGCGCTGGACAAAGCGTCCCGGCAGGTTCTGCACGTCGGCAATGACGAAGGTGCCGGCACCGGGACTGCGCACGTCGATCGAGGTCAGCCGCTGCTGCGCCAGTGCCAGCGCAACGCGGGCATGCGCAGTTTGCTGCTGCAGGATGTCGGCCTGCACGCGGCTGGTGGTGACCGCGGCGTTGTAGCGCGCTTCCAGCCCTGCCAGTTCAGCCGCCTGCACGGCTACCCGCGCCACCAGCTCCGGGTCTTCGCAGCGGATCAGCAAGTCCCCCTTGCGCACCAGTTGTCCCGGCTGCGCCATCACCCGCGTGACAAAGCCATCGACGCTGGCGCGCACCTGCGCTTCGTCCGGTGCCCACACCACGCCTTCGCTGCGCGTGAACGAGGGCGCCGGCAGCCGGAACAGCACCAGCAGCACCGCCACCACCAGCGCACTGCTCAGGCCCACCGCACGCATGCGGTTGCGCCGCAGCGCCGCGCCGGTGAAGACATAGCTGATCTTCTTCAACACCGGTTGCACCAGCATGTTGAAGAAGGACCAGAGCGCCATCAGGATGCCGAAAATAAAAAATTTGCTCGCCACCAGCAGCACGATGGTGATCATCATCAGCATCCGGTAGACGAAGGACGTGATGCTGTAGAAGACGAACCAGCGCCCTTCCCCGTGCGCCACCACCGGCGAACGCGCGTCGGCCAGCCCGAACACATGGCGGTTCACCAGATAGCCCAGATGCTCGTTGGCGCGCTGGCCGAGATTCGGGATTTCGAGGTAGTCCGACAGGATGTAATAACCGTCATAGCGCAGGAACGGATTGCCATTGAACAGCAGCGTCGAGACACCCGTGATGAGGATGATGTTGTAGGCAATCGCGCGGTCGGTGCCGGGGTCCAGCCAGACCCACAGGATCATCGCGATGGCGGCAATGAAGAGCTCGGTCAGCATGCCGGCGGCACCGACGAGCATGCGCCAGCGCTTGTCTTCGAAAGCTGACGCCGACGAGGCATCGACATACGGGATCGGCATCAGCAGCAGCAGCATCACGCCCATCTCATGGACTTCGCCGCCGCGCGCCTTGACCGCAAAACCGTGGCCCAGTTCGTGCAGGATTTTCACCAGCGGGAACAGGATCCAGATCAGCAGCAGGTTATCGACCGAGAACACCCGATCCAGCATCCCATCCGAAAATTCGCGCCAGTGCAAACCGGCCAGCAGGATCGCCGACAGGACCGTCAGGCACCACAGTGCTGCGCCGAACTTGCCGAACAGCGGACGCACCAGCGGCATCGCCCGTTGCAGCATCCGGTCGGGATCGAACAGCGGAAAACGCAGCGACATCGGATTGCCGACGTATTGTTTGAGCTTCGTGCGCAGATGCTTGCCGCGCCGTTCGTGCTGCTCGCGGATGTCGGGCGGCGCGTCGCTTTGCAGCACGTCGGCGCGGTGCAGGTCCGACATCAGCTTGATCATTTCGGATTGCGACGGCACCTCATCGCCGAGGCGCGCGCAAGCGATATCCCAGATCTGCTGCATGCTGCGCTCGCCATCCATCAACCCGATGACCAGATTGGCCACCGGCGTGAAGCGATGGAAGTGTCCGCTGGCGTGATCCTGCAGCACATACCAGATGCCGCCGCGATAGACGTGGCGATGAATTTGCGCATGGTTGCGCAGGCGCGGCTTGACGCTGGCGACGCGATACCACGATTCGCTGAACAGGGATTCGCTCATCGCAGAAAAATCCCGCGCGGATCCCGACCCAGCGCCACGCCCCGATGTTGAAAACCCCCGCCCACGTCACCGTAGGGTGGGCACAGGGTCATCGTGC
>AEPR01000927.1 GCA_000195205.2 Oxalobacteraceae bacterium IMCC9480
GACTGTCGTTTTCTGATTTGAAGTGCACCAGCGCCGATTTTGAGTGATTTTTATTGGCTAAATCGAATTATTTTTAGAAAACTGCATTCAAATATTAAATAAATTAAAAAAGAAGGCTAATTAAGATTTTCAAATAAATCAAATAGCTACACTTGAATTGCATAACTGTAAAGCCAGATCCGCTGGCTTTCATGTGATGCAATTCTATGAATGATTTATATGAAAAAAGCTCGCCGTTTAAAATTTCTTCTGTCGTTATTGCTAGCTTTGAGCCGACGACGATTCCAGATTTTAGTAGCCGTGTTATTAATTCTCTGTTGTACCCCCGACGCTCTAACGTCAAATATGCTAACCGGCCAGCAAGCTGGTTGACATCAATCGTAGATTATCTTGCGATTAATTGGCGGTCAATGAATTTTTTGGCCGCCGATCAATATTGATCGCAGCATCGTCTTTCTAGGGCGCAAGAGAGTAGAGCAATTCAGCAAGGTCTGCTTGTCCTAAACTGCCATCGGCCACGTCAACCATGATTTCTTCAAGCAAGTCATCGCGAGGAATATCCACTCCCTGCAAGGACAGGTAGGTAAGGGCCGTGACCAACGCCGTGCGCTTATTTCCATCATTAAAAACATGACCTCTAGCGAGTGCAACAGCATACATTGCAGCAATTTCAAAAAGGTCGTTTAATCCTTCGTAATGGATACGGCTTTCTATCCGCGCAAGTGCGCCTTCAAGAGGGCCAGCTCCGTGATCGCCTTGCAATCCCGGCTCTTCGCTGAGGATGAGATCGTGGATTTCTAAAACTTTACTGGCGTCGATCATTTGGTTTAACGTTGGGCCAACGCTTTGATGACCTTGGCATGTGTAGAGATGACGCGCTTCGCTGCGCTCAAAACAACGCGAGATCCGTTCTGTCCCTGGAGATCCATGCTGACTGGGGACTGCTTAGCTGCCCGAGGCTTGAGTGTCACGCCATACGTCTTCTTCATGATGACTGCTCCGTAGTTACGCCAGTGGCGTGGAAATGAACCTTATTATCCAATTTTTCGTTGTGGTTTGTGGAGCGTTGGTGCGCACTGAACCCGAGAAACGGTCGATGATACGATGT
>AEPR01000926.1 GCA_000195205.2 Oxalobacteraceae bacterium IMCC9480
AGCCGCATCGAGCGTGATGCTGCCGTTATCACCCAGTACCGTCGCCTTGCCATTGCCCAGCGTGATGCGGTCGTTGCCGGTGCCGCCGAGGACGGACTTGCTGCCGTCGGCGGCGATGATGACATCGGCACCGCCACTGCTGTTGGTGCCTGCAAAAGTAGCGATCAGCACCGGCACGCCGGCCGCACTGAGCACCACCCGGCCATCGTCGCCGAACAGCACGTCGGTGCCATTGGCGCTGCTGATGCTGTCGTTGCCGAAGCCGCCGAAGATGACGTGATCGCCATCGCCGGTGACGATCGTATCGTCGCCGCCCAGGCCTTCCAGGAAGCCGCCGGTCATCACCAGCAAGGGCTGCACGCCAGCCGCATCGAGCGTGATGCTGCCGTT
>AEPR01000925.1 GCA_000195205.2 Oxalobacteraceae bacterium IMCC9480
TTATGGCGGGTTTCGCGCTCTATTGATGTAAGTCGTAAGACTTTTTCAGCGGAAAAATACCGAAAAAATGAAGCCTGTTTCAAATTATTATTAGAGGTAATTTTGCTCTAAAGAATCGCTGATTTAATTTAGAAAGCGGAGAGGTTATAAATGCGCAAGGAAGTCGTTTTGCCTGAAGGGAAAACCCTTTGGCTGGAAGCTTTTACTGGTGAAGTTGTTTCGGAACGTGCATGGACTGAAACCAAAATATCAAGTCACAACACGGTCGGATATGTCAACAGCGCCGGAGTTTCAGTTGGTGGTGGGCAAAAAGTAACAAGCCAGACCATCGATAAAAAGCAAATTTGGTTGCGCGGAGCAGCCGGCGACAAGTGCTTCGACTTTACGAACGTCAATCTTAACGTTCTTCCAGGTCATAAATTAACCGTGATTGATGGCGGCTGTATTGGCTTGGAAAAAACTAATCATTTTTATATCGATCTTCCGACGACAGATCAATATTTTGATTTATTCGATAAAAAAAATCAAACAGGTTATTTAATAGATCTTGGTTTAATTTCAATACCTTCATTTTTTCTGAGGATAGCTCTTGCGGCAATCTTTTTTATTATTTTAGTCATGAATAATTTTGCATTGACAGGGTTTGCGGTATTTTTCGGGACTGTCGCTAATGAATTTTATTTTCTTCCAAAAAAGCGAAAGCCGACAATCGAAATAATTAAAAATGCCATTGAATCCATAAAAATTGAGGCGGGTGTAACGTAATTTCGTCGGGATAAATTTTTATTAGCCAATGTTACGCTTGCTAGCAAGATTGATATTCCGGTGGCTTAATTTGTCGTTACTTTTTTCATTGCTGAAACCACGGCACCAGTTTTGGCGCTGGCCGATCGCACAGACCATGCATCTTGTCCCCGTCTCGATTCAAAAAGGCGAGGGTGATGGGGATGCGGCATCAAGGGACATGCAGACCGTTCACACCAAGGTCGCGATCAATTATCACGTTCGCCCCGATGCGGTCGTCTCAGTATTTCGTGACCTGGGCAATGAGCCGAGAGACCGCATCATCGTCCCGAGCGTGCAAGAGGCTGTGAAGGCAGTGACTGCAAAATTCACTGCCGAAGAGCTGATTTCGAGACGGTCGGAGGTGCGTGACAATATCGTGGCGGCACTCAAGGAACGCATTACCAGGCACGGGCTCATCGTCGATGAATTTTCGATCATCAACTTTAATTTCAGCAGGACCTTCAACGATGCGATCGAAGCGAAAACCACCGCCGATCAGCTCAAGATGAAGGCGGAGCGTGACCTCCAGCGCATCGACGTGGAAGGGCGGCAGAAAATTTCGCGGGCGCGTGCCGAGGCAGATTCGCTGGCACTGCAGCGCGCGCAAGTGATGCCCGAATTGCTGCGCCTGCGTGAGAACGAAAACCAGGCCAAGGCTATTGAAAAGTGGGATGGCAAATTGCCGACGATGATGAGTGCGTCCGCACCATTGCCGTTTATTGGCGCGCCGTCTGCGAAATAAATTTAGTTTGGGTGGGCACGGCCTGTTGTGACCCATATGCATCAACTTAAGCCCATCCCGA
>AEPR01000924.1 GCA_000195205.2 Oxalobacteraceae bacterium IMCC9480
CCAGCCTCACCCCGCCCGCCGGTACGCTCAGGTCTGTCCTGGTAGTGCCGGTCGAGGCACTGCGCGCCGGCATGTATGTCGCGGACCTCGACTGCGGCTGGGCGGCCACCCCCTTCCTGCTGCATGGCCTGCTGCTCGATGATCCGGAAGATATCTGCACGATGGCATTGCTGGCGCAGCACGTCACGATCGATCCGGGTCGCAGTCTGCCCGATGCGCTGGCCGGACTGGACCAGGCAACACTCTACGACACTGCCAGTGATGTCGCCGCCAGCGGTGCACCTGCCGACCAGCGCCTCCAGCAATACCGCGATCAAGTGCAACGCAGCGATGGCGATCATGCCAGCCGCGCCGACCGTCTGGCGCTCGGTTGGCGCGAATGGAAACAGGCCCTGTCGGCCTGGCTGGGCCGCCTGTTCAGCAGCGCGGGGACGCGCCCCTTGCCCGCAGCGCAACGGCCCGATTACATGCCGGACGATATCGCGCTGGTGGTGTATCCGCTGCCGGAACCCACCCGGACTGCCCTGCCGCAAGCGATCGCGGCGTGCAAACTGGCTGAAACCGCGCTGGAGCGCGTGGCCCGGGACCTGGCTGCGCATCGTGATACCGACATGGCAGCGCTGCAGGCGGCCTCGGAAACGCTGGCCGAAAACATGATCCGCCGCCCCGGCACGATGATCTGGGCGGCCAAGATGCGCGACAAGAGCAACCGGATGTATCACCACGGCCTTGGCGTGGCAATTTATCTGACGGCGCTGGGACGGCAGCTCGGTTTTCAGCGCGAGCAACTGGCCGACCTGGCCACCGTCGGCTTGCTGCTCGACCTCGGCAAGATGGAAATCGATCATGCCCTGCTGGACAAACCGGGCAAGCTCGATGACCTCGAAATCCTCGAAATGCAGACCCATGTCCATCGCGGCATTGAGATGCTGATGGCCACCGGCGTGACGTCGAGCCTGATCCTCAGCGCCATTGCCGAGCACCACGAACGGGTCGACGGGACCGGCTACCCGGCCCGTCTGCCAGGTGCCGCACTAACCATTTTCGGCAAGATGGCGGCGATTGCCGACGCCTATGCGGCGATGGTCAATCCGCGTCCGTACGCGCCGGCGTATGCGCCCTACGAAGCCATGAAGCAGCTGTTTGCCGAGAGCCAATCGCGCTGGTTTGCGCCGCTGGTCGAACAATTTGTCCAGGCCATCGGCATCTTTCCGGTCGGCTCGCTGGTGGAATTGTCCACCGGTGAAGTGGCCATCGTGGTTCAGCACAATCCGTATCGCCGCCTCGAACCGCTGATCCTGATCCTGACAGACAGCGGCAAGGTGACCCTGCCGGCTCCGCGCGAGCTGGACATGCTGAAGCATAATTTCAGTGTCGCGCCAGAGGTGCTGCGTATCTCGACCGGCCTGGCCGATGGCGCACATGGCATCGTCATGCAGGACTTTTACCTGAGGCAAGCGTGAAGGGGCCGGCCGGTCTTGCCGTCCGCCTGTTCGGCAACCCGCCGATTGCGCCGGCACAAACCCTGTGGCGCCGGCTGACCAGCGATCTGCAGGCACCGCGCGGCACCACCACGCTGGCCGTGCTGGCGGTGTCGCTATCGCGCAGCGATGCCGTTGGTGCGATGCTCGACCAGCCCGACTCGGTGCTGGTCAATACGGCCCTGCTCGAACGTCTCACGGCCACCTTGCGCGCCGATGATTACCTGGCGCTGGCCGGCCCCGACGAAGTCTGGATCGTACTGCAGGGACTGACCTCGCCGACCATCGCCAGCCTGGCCGCAACCCATATCGCACGTGCGCTGGAAGCGCCATTCCAGGCCGGCGCACTAACCGTGACAGTGCGTCCGTGCATCGGCATTGCCGTCACCGCCGTCTCGCCAGGCACTGCGCTGGGCTTGCTGGAGGCGGCCAGCGAAGCCCGCAAACGGGCCGGCAGCCTGAACCGCTTGTATGTGGTCGCCACCGAAACCGAGGGCATCGACCTGCATCACAAGGATTTGATCGTCGCCGTGACCCGTGCGCTGGCAGAGAACCGGCTGACGATGGCCTATCAGCCGAAAGTCGATCTCGCCACGCAGCGCGTCGTCAGTGTCGAAGCGCTGATCCGCTGGCCCACCGACGTGGTGCCGGTAATCAGTCCGATGGTGCTGGTCGAGATTGCCGAGCGCTTCGGCATGATCGAGGCGCTGACCCGCCACGTGCTGCATACGGTCTTGCGCGAGCACGCCACGCTGCTGGCACCGACCGGCCTGCAGCGCATCTGGATCAACCTGTCGGCCGGCATGCTGGCCGATCCGGGCCTGCCGGAATTCCTGCAGCAGGGACTCGATATCTGGTCGGCCAGCCCGGCCCTGCTCGGCCTCGAAATTACCGAAAGCGCTGTCATCGCCGACATCGAGCAATCGATCGCGATGATGCACGCACTGACCACCCGCGGTTTTGAACTGGCCATCGATGACTTCGGTACCGGCTATTCGTCG
>AEPR01000923.1 GCA_000195205.2 Oxalobacteraceae bacterium IMCC9480
CAATGCCCTGCGGTTATTGCACCCTACGAGAATGGCCGAATGCCTCAAAGACCAGAGCAGAGCGACCGAAACCCCCTTCAACCTCGTTTTAAACGGCCTGCAGGTCAAATAAACTACGCCCATCGAAAAAAACGAAATAATTTTCGATAAATCTGCAAAGAAGCACAGAACAATTTCCAAGCGCTTGATTTGATGAAGCTTTTCAAAAAAATGTGCGCCGTGCCAGTGATGAAAATTGTATTCAAGTTTTGACGAATCCAGCCGAAGGGGCGAACAGAAAAAAATGGCATTACCGGGTGAGCACACTATTTATCGTTGCCCTCATTAAACTTTTTGGAGCACCTACCGATAAAGATTACAACAGCGGTTTGCATCCCTCCCACAGAGGGGAAACCAAAGTTGACCGGGCCTTCAAATAGCCAGCAGTCATCGACCCCTTAACTCAGGAGCACTACCATGGCCTCATACATCAATACCAACCTTGCTTCATTGAATGCTCAACGTAACCTGAGCACCTCGCAATCGTCGCTGGCAACGTCGCTGCAACGTCTGTCATCCGGTTTGCGCATCAACAGCGCCAAGGATGACGCCGCCGGACTGGCTATTTCCGACCGACTGACTTCGCAAATTCGCGGCTCCACCCAGGCTGCTCGTAACGCCAACGACGCTATTTCGCTGTCGCAAACGGCTGAGGGCGATCTGGCACAAATCGGCGCTAACTTGCAACGTGGTCGTGAACTGGCCGGTCAAGCTGCAAACGG
>AEPR01000922.1 GCA_000195205.2 Oxalobacteraceae bacterium IMCC9480
CACAGCCGCCAAGACCAGCGACTTGTGACGCTCAGCGCCTCCAAATCAATACAGCACCCGCGTCCGGATCGTCCCCTCGATCTCATGCAGCTTCTCCATCGCCACCGTCGAGCATCCCATCGGCACATCCATCACCAGATACCCGATCGATTCATTGGTCATCAGGCTTTGCGCCGAGATGTTGATGCCGTTCTCGGCGAAGATGCGGTTGATCGCCGACAGCACGCCCGGAACATTGCGATGAATATGCAGCAGACGATGCTTGCCACCAAACAGCGGCACCACCACCTCCGGAAAATTAACCGCCGACAGCGTCGAGCCGGTATCCGAATAGCGGGCGAATTTTTCGGCCACTTCGAGGCCGATGTTGGCTTGCGCTTCCAGCGTCGAGCCACCGATATGCGGGGTCAGGATCACGTTATCGAACTTGCGCAACGGCGACAAAAATTCTTCGCTGTTGGCCTTCGGCTCGGACGGGAACACGTCGACTGCCGCGCCACCCAGATGCTTGCGCTCGAGCATGCCGGCCAGCGCGTCGATGTCGACGCAGGTGCCGCGCGCGGCATTGATGAAGATGCTGCCGATCTTCATCTTCACGAATTGTTCGGCGCCCATCATGTTTTTGGTCGACTCATTTTCGGGCACATGCAGCGTCACCACGTCGGCCTGAGCCAGCAGGTCATCGAGCGAATCCATTTGACGGGCATTGCCGATCGGCAGTTTGGTGATGACGTCGTAATACACGACCGTCATGCCTAGCGATTCCGCCAGCACCGAGAGCTGGGTGCCGATGTTGCCGTAACCGACGATACCCAGGGTCTTGCCGCGGGTCTCGAACGAGCCTTCGGCCGACTTCGACCAGCCGCCACGATGGACCAGCGCGTTCTTTTCAGGGATGCCGCGCAGCAGCAGGATGGTTTCGGCCAGCACCAGTTCGGCGACCGAGCGGGTATTCGAATACGGCGCATTGAAGACGGGAATACCGCGCTGCATGGCCGCACGCAAATCCACCTGATTGGTGCCGATACAGAAGCAGCCCACCGCGATCAGCTTCTCGGCCGCTGCCAGCACATTCGCCGTCAGCTGGGTACGCGAACGGATACCAATGAAATGCGCGTCGCGGATCTTGTCGATCAGCAGCGCTTCATCGAGCGCCGTCGGCAGCGATTCGATGTTGGTGTAGCCGTTGCGGCCCAGGACGTCGAGGGCGTTCTTGTGCACGCCTTCGAGTAACAGGAAACGGATTTTGTCTTTTTCTAGCGATAGGTGATGGCTCATGCAGGGTCCCTGGTTCGTGAATAATTGCACCCTATATGGGGACGAGCAAGGCATTGACCAGAGCCGTATCAGGAAAAGCCAGCACGGTATTGTGCCGGTCGGTCAGCGGTCCCCAACCCGGCATCACCGCGCCGCGCGCATCGTAGCCGATCGCCTTGAACTTCCACACGCCCTGGCTGCGTTTGAGGTTGCCGACATGCGCGCCCTGGCCGGTCAACACGCGATAGACCTCGCTGCTGACCGGCTCCAGCACCAGCTGCATCGCTACCGTCATGCTGCCTTGCGACTGGCGAGCTGACGCAACACGTAATGCAGGATGCCGCCGTGACGGAAGTACTCGACTTCTTTCGGCGTCAGCAGCAAGACCCGAACCTGAAAGCCGGTAACGCGGCCATCGGTGCCGGTC
This sequence comes from Oxalobacteraceae bacterium IMCC9480, assembly GCA_000195205.2. Classification (GTDB taxonomy): domain Bacteria; phylum Pseudomonadota; class Gammaproteobacteria; order Burkholderiales; family Burkholderiaceae_D; genus Actimicrobium. The sequence continues at coordinate 1,685 of AEPR01000922.1, forward strand.
GCCATCACCTCGGCAATCCGGCTTGCGCCATCCTGCAGACCCGTAATATCGAAGCGGTCATCCGCGCGCAAGCCCAGCACGGCGGCGTTCTGGCCATCCATGAACTGCAGCGGCAGCACGCCCATGCCGACCAGATTGGAACGATGGATGCGCTCGAAACTTTCAGCAATCACTGCCTTCACGCCCAGCATCATCGTGCCCTTGGCAGCCCAGTCGCGCGACGATCCGGTGCCGTACTCCTTGCCGGCGATGACCACCAGCGGCACGCCGTCAGCCTTGTACTGCATCGCGGCGTCGTAGATGGCGAGCTTGCGCTTTGACGGAAAGTGCATCGTATTGCCGCCTTCCTCGCCATCGAGCATCAGGTTGCGAATCCGGATATTGGCGAAGGTACCGCGCACCATCACGTCATCATTGCCGCGCCGCGAGCCGTACGAATTGAAGTCGGCCGGCAGCACGTTGAGCGATTGCAGGAACAAGCCGGCCGGTGAATCGGCCTTGATATTGCCGGCCGGCGAAATATGGTCAGTCGTGATGGAGTCACCGAACAAGCCCAGCAAGCCGGCACCGTGGATGTCATCAATGCTGCCGACAGCCATCTCCATGCCATCGAAGTACGGTGGATTCTTGATATAGGTCGAGGCCTTGTCCCACGCAAACGCGGTGCCGTCAGGCGACGCAATCTGGTTCCAGCGGCTGTCACCAGCGAACACGCTGGCGTAATTGCGGGTGAACATTTCCGGTCCGATGCTGGCCACGATGAGGTCGCCGATTTCCTTGTTCGACGGCCAGATATCGCGCAGGAAGACCGGCTCGCCATCGCTGCCTGTACCGAGCGGTTCGGTGGCCATGTCGATATCGACCGTGCCGGCCAGTGCATATGCCACCACCAGCGGCGGCGATCCGAGGTAGTTCATCTTGACCTCGGGATGGACCCGGCCCTCAAAATTGCGGTTGCCCGACAAGACTGCCGCCACCACCAGATCGTCGGCAGCGATATCGCGCGAGACCGCCTCGGGCAGTGGTCCCGAATTACCGATGCAGGTCGTGCAGCCATAGCCGACGATGAAAAATCCGAGCTGCTCCAGCGCCGGCAGCAAACCGGCGCGGGTCAAGTAATCGGTCACCACCAGCGAACCCGGTGCCATCGATGTTTTCACCCACGGGGCGGACACCAGCCCACGCGCCACAGCATTGCGCGCGAGCAGGCCGGCAGCCAGCATCACAGCCGGATTGGAGGTATTAGTGC
>AEPR01000921.1 GCA_000195205.2 Oxalobacteraceae bacterium IMCC9480
TCGTCTCGCTGGCTGCCGGTATCGGCGGGGCGGTTGGTGCGACGGGCAGCGCCGTGGCCGGATCGCTCGCCGTGACCGCCACCACCAACACCACGCGCACCTGGGTGCACAAAATGGACGGCAGCGTTGCCGGCTTAATAGAACTCGACGCCCGGGATGATGCGGACCTCATTAGCGTGGCCGGCGCTGTCGCCTATGGCGGCAAGGGTGGTTACGGCATCGGACTCGGCTTTACGCTGATCGACAACGACATCACCTCGACCATCGATGACGCGCATCTTGTCAAGGTGGGCGGCCTGTCGGTACATGCCGGTTCGGATGCCACGATCGTTTCGGTCGCGGCTTCGCTCGGGATTGCCGCCGGCGGTGCGGGTGGCAAAGGCGTGGCCCTCGGCGGTACCTTGGCCGTCAACATCGTCAGCAACGAGATCACGGCCGGCATCCTCAACAGCAGCACCGGTACGTCGTCGAGCGGTGTCATCGACGTTGCCGCCACCGACGGCACCGATATCTTTGCTTTCACCGGCGGTTTTGCGCTCGGTCGCGGCAGCGCTTTCGGGATCGCCGCCAGCGTCAATGTGGTCGGCAATCAGACCAAGGCAGCGATCGAAAATTCGGCCCTGGTGACCAGCGGCACGGTCGCCGTCACTGCCCATGAAAACGCCAGCATCATCGGCATCGCCGCCTCCCTGGCCGGTGCCACCAACACGGCGGCTTCCGCATCCTTTGGCGCGAACATCATCACCAATGCGACGGATGCCCACATCAGCAGCGGATCCAATATTCACGCCAACGGCCTCATCGCCCTCGATGCGCTCGACAAGTCGACGATCGTTTCAGTGGTGGGTGGTGTGGGCGTCTCGCTGCAAGGCGGCGCGCTCGGCCTGTCGCTCGGCTGGAACCGTGTCAGCAACGGGATTACGGCTTATATCAACAACGCCATTGTCGACAGTGACGCATCGGTGACCCTGCTGGCCCGTTCGACGGCACTGCTGATCGGCGTCGGTATCGCTGGCAGTGGTGCCAGCGGCACGGCCGGCGCCGGCGGCTTTTCGATCAATTCGATTGCCGACGCCGTCGATGCCCATATCAGCAATCAAGCCATCGTCACGGCCAACGGCGACGTCACCGTGACTGCCAGCGAGGCCGCCACCTTGTACTCGGCAGCCCTGTCGATAGCGGCATCGGGACAAGGATCGGCCATCGGCGCGATGGTCGCTTATAACTACGTCGGTGCGGTGAGTAACGCCGCCGATCCGAACCGGATCAGCCTGGCCGATGCGCCTGCAGCCGCAGCCGCAGGCAGCAAGTCAGTCTCGGTACTGGGTATGACGCTGGTCATCCCGGCCAGCGTCGTGGCCTACATTGACGCGTCGACCGTGAAAGCCGACGGCAGCGTGCTGGTGCTGGCGGGTTTCGATGATCCATCGGCCACGCTGGAATCGAATCCGCTGGTGGACGGCATCAAGACCATCGCGCCAGCCACGGACGTGAACACCACCGCCAGCACCATCAAGTTTGGTAGTGCGCATGGCTACAATACCGGCGACGAGGTCACTTACAGCGCCGGTACCGGCACACGGCTTGGCGGACTTGGCAGCAACGCGCTGACGAAGTTTTATGTCATCCGCATCGATGCCACCACCCTCAAGCTCGCCGCCACGCAAGCCGATGCATTGGGCGGGAACGCCATCGCGCTGAGCACGAAGGGCAGCGGCGCAGAGCATTCCCTCACCGCCACCGTCACTGGCAAGGCCGCTGCGGTCGATAAGGTGGACATCGCCACCAGCCGCATTCACTTCAAGAACGAACACGGCTACAACACCGGGGACCTGGTCACCTACGACGTCACGGAAGGGGAACGTCCCGGAGGACTCGGTAGCGATCCGC
>AEPR01000920.1 GCA_000195205.2 Oxalobacteraceae bacterium IMCC9480
AAATTTGGTGAACCCGGACTTCATGCAGTTGTCACAGGACTGGAAGCAGGAGAGCGCGTCAAAGCGTTTTTCATGAGTGACATGGAGGCAAGCCGCTTAAAATCATTTGGTGAAGCAGATGATCATGCAGACCGTCCCGGCGAAACTGCATTGATCAAGGTGGCAAAAGAACTTTTAAAACGAGCTAATCTCAGTGAATCAAGAATTGCAGAATTATTTAACAAGGAAAAACCGGTGGAAGGCACCAATGCCGAAATTTCTTTATTGATTAAGCAATTTGAAGAGCCGGATCAGATTTTTTATAACAGATCGACCAGACCCGGCGGGTGGTTTGACAAGGATTCCAGCTCGCTTGAATTGACTTACTTTGCTCCTGCGCGGGAATACTACATTCTCCCGAAAGACGAGGATGACAACAGCCCTCCGATAGACCCGAATCAGCAGTTTCTATCCAGATTATCGAGGCGTCCTGTCATTGTTGCCGAAGGTGGGCATTTTAAAATAGCGCTTCCGAATGACGTGGCGAGATGTCGGAATTAAGGGGCAAAGCTTGGTTTGCCTTTCCCATTGCGCACCTATGCGACCTACAACAACGCCACCCCCTCCAAACTCAAATAACAACTCTCCCGCGTCGTCCTGACAAAATCAGCCAGATACGGCCGCGCCGACAGCTCCGGCAAACAGGCCGCATACAAGCGCCCGGTTAGCCCCTGCGGCGTGATCGGGCGGGCCAGCACGTAGTCGCGCTTGAGGTAGTTTTGCGCCGCCCAGATCGGTAGCGTCGCGATGCCGCGCCGGCTGGCGACCAGTTGCAGCATCGCTACGGTCAGCTCGGTGGTGCGGCGTTCGGTATCGATGCCTGCCGGTTTCATCACTTGCCGGACTACGTCGAGCATGTCATCCGGCACCGGATAGGTGATCAGCGTGTCGGTCGCAAAATCGGCGGCCACCAGATACGGCCGCCCGGCCAGCGGATGCTCGTGCGCCAGCAGCGCGACGATCTCGAAACTGAACAGCGGGTGGTAGTCGACGGTTTCGGCGGGATCGG
>AEPR01000919.1 GCA_000195205.2 Oxalobacteraceae bacterium IMCC9480
TTTCACCGATAAGCATGAAGACCGTTCCAAGCACGACTTCCCGCCCGTTCTCCGTTGCAGCACCGGTACGCAGTTCACGGCCAATACCGACCTCTGCCACGTCCCGAATGCGCACCGGTACGCCTTTGACATTCGCGAGAATGATGCCCCGAATGTCATCCATCGTCCGAACTTGCCCTGGTGCACGAACGAGCAACTGTTCACCATTTTTTTGAATGTAGCCGGCGCCGACGTTGCCATTATTCCGGTCGAGCGCGGTCACAATATCTTTAAGGGTAAGACCATAGGACGCTAGGCGCTCAGGACTTGGCGAAATCTGATATTCCTTTGCATAACCGCCAATTGAATTGATTTCGGTTACGCCTTGGACGTTACGTAACTGCGGTTTGATAATCCAATCCTGGATTTCCCGCAAATCAGTTGGTGTGTAGGCACTGCCATCGGGCTTTTTAGCGCCGTCTTTTGCTTCGACAGTCCAAAGGTAAATCTCGCCAAGGCCCGTCGAAATGGGTCCCATTACCGGACGCACACCTTCAGGCAGGCGCTCCTTTGCCTCTTGGAGTCGCTCATTAACTAACTGGCGCGCAAAATAAATATCGGTACCGTCTTTGAAAATGACCGTAATTTGCGATAGGCCATATCGGGACAGCGACCGGGTTTGCTGCAGATTTGGCAGGCCGGCCATAACGGTTTCAAGGGGATAGGTTACCCGTTGCTCAGTCTCTAGCGGAGAGTATCCCGCCGCGGATGTATTAATCTGAACCTGGACATTGGTGATGTCGGGTACCGCGTCAATCGGAAGTTTTTGATAATTGTAGACGCCAACGGCGGCCATACCAAACACGACCAACATGACTAGCCATCGCTGCTCGACAGCGAAACGTATGATGCGCTCAAACATGATGTTTTTCCTTTACGTCAGTGAGCGTGTTCAGCGCTTGACTTGCCTAGTTCGGACTTGAGCGTGAAGCTCCCTTTAGCAGCATATTCAGCTCCCACGGCAAGGCCCTTCGTGACCGCAACGGTTTTTCCGTTACTGACGCCCAGCGTAATTTCTTGCGGCTGGAAGCCACCTGGTACACGCAGGAAGACTGTTGGCTTATCGTTGATCGACTGAATGGCTTCTGCTGCGACCGTTACAGGCGCTGAAGTCTGGCCTGCCACGATTTCGACCGTCACCGAAAGGCCCGGTCTCCAGGCACCTTTTGGATTTGCCACGACGATGTGAGCTTTTGCAGTACGTGTTTGTTCACCAAGCAGTGAGCCGACATAAGAAATCGTGCCTGTGGTGTTGGCATTGGAAGCCGTGGCTTTAACAACGACTTTTTCACCTACACGAACCTGGTCAATGTCCTTCGCCGCAACGTCAACTTCTGCCCACACCTCTGACAAGTTTGAAATCGTGAAAATGCTGGCATCTTCTTTGACAGCTTCGCCGAGCGAGACATGTTTTTCCATCACGGTGCCGTCAAACGGGGCGCGAATTTCGAAACTGGCGAGGGAGCGTGCACTGCCGGAAGTGGCACCAATCGCTGCCAATTTTTGCTGGGCATTGCGAACGGCGATTTCGGCTTCCTGCATAGCCTGCTGGGCCTCGAGGTAGTCCTGTTCGGCCGATATTTTTTCTTGCCATAACCTCTTTTCCCGTTCAGCAGTCAAGCGTGCGAGTCCTAAGCGCTTTTGTGCAGTCAACAGCTCGCTTCGTTGTTCAGACAAGCCGGTGCTTGCTATGACAGCGAGAACTTGGCCGCGTTTGACCAGTTGACCTAGATTGGCTGAGACGTTCTCAACGACACCAGCCAAGCGCGGAACGACGTGGGCCGTTTTGTCTTCGTTATAGCTAATTTGACCAGGCACGATGAGTGTTGTATTTATCTCCCCTGAACCGGCTTTTGCGGTCAGAATACCGGCAGTTTTGATTTGCTCGTCCTGCATTTCGATTTTCCCTTCGGATTCGGCGAAGGAAAATTTATAGGTCTTGTCTGAAGCCGCCACGGTAAAGTCCACGGTGTAAGCTCGCGGCTCGGGTAGAGAA
>AEPR01000918.1 GCA_000195205.2 Oxalobacteraceae bacterium IMCC9480
GCACGAAGGATTGGTCGATCTTGAGCTGGTCCAGCGGAAGGCGTTTCAGGTAACTCAGCGACGAATAGCCGGTACCAAAATCGTCCAGCGAAAAATTGATGCCGTATGTCTTCAGCAAGGCCATCTTGCTGATCATGTCCTCGACATTGTCGACCAGCATGCTCTCTGTCAGTTCAAGTTTCAGGAGCGCCGGATTTGCGCCGGTGCAGGCCAGCGTCGCCAGGACCTGGTCGACGAATTGCGGATGGCGGAATTGCCGCGCACTGACGTTGATCGACATCGTCAAAGCGGCGGTGAGCGGATCAAGGCTCCAGCCGGCCAGTGTGGTACAGCCGGTTTGCAGCACCCACAGGCCCAGTTCGAGGATAAAGCCGGTCTGCTCGGCGATCGGAATAAAGCGGGCCGGCGAGACGCTGCCGCGCACCGGATGGGTCCAGCGCACCAGCGCGTCGGCACCCAGTACGCGACCCTGCAAGTCGACCTGCGGCTGGTAGTTCAGATGCAATTCGTGGCGCAGCAAACTGTGCCCGAGGTCCTCTTCCAGCGCCGCCCGGATGGCCAGCGCAAGCTGCAGTTATTCGTCGCCGTTGCGGGTGTAATTGATCAGTTCGGCGCGTACCGGTTGCCAGTGCGAAGGCGTCGGTACCGGTCGCATTTCTTGCGGCGTAATCAAGCAATCCGATGCCGGCGAAGGCGCTGGCCAGCAACCCGACGTTGCCTGCCAGAGGACCGGTACGCGCTTTGCAGCCGATGGCAAAAATGAGGCCGGCAACGATGAGTTTCGTGGGATGGGGCGCTTATCCGTGCGTCCTGTCTTGATGAAAACTCGCCATCCAGCGCACCAGTTCTGTCGCCGGCATCGGTTTTGCGTAGACGTAACCCTGGATCTGGTCACAGTCCATCCGAGCCAGCAAATCCAGCGTCGCTGCGTCTTCGACGCCCTCGGCAACCACCTTGAGCTTGAAGTTATGCGCCAGGTCGATGATGGTACGTACCAGTTGGGTATCGGTGTCAGAGCTGGTCATGTGCTGCACGAACATCTTGTCGATCTTGAGTTCGCTGATCGGAAACCGGCGCAAATAGGCCAGCGACGAATAGCCGGTACCGAAGTCATCGAT
>AEPR01000917.1 GCA_000195205.2 Oxalobacteraceae bacterium IMCC9480
TCGACAAGCTCAGGACGAACGGTTTTTAGAGGCGCGGTGAATTAACGGTATCCTGCGGGGCCACCAATCTCCGGTATTGTCAAACCGCCCTGCGTCGCGCTCCCTCACCCTCCCCCCGTCCTAAAACGTCGCCGGCGAATTAACCCACAACACCCGCGCCACATCATCCCCGGTGTTGCGATATCCATGCGGCACATGGCTCGGAAAGGCAAACGCGTCGCCGGGACCGAGCTCGTAGCGGGTCTCTCCCAGCGTCAGTTCGAGCGTCCCCTCCAGCACGTAGCCGACTTCCTCGCCGCTATGCTCGATCAGGCCATCGCTGCCTTCGCCGGGCGAGACCACATGGATATTGGCCTGCAACAGCCCGCCGCGTTTTGGCAGCACCAGCCGCTCCAGCGCGATGCCGCCGGCTTTCAGCACCGGCCGTTCGTCATGCCGGATGATCGGACTGTCGGGCGGTCCGTCCGTACTGGTGAGTATGCCGATGTTGGTGTCGAGTGCGACCGCCAGCCGGTGCAGCATGGTCAGCGACGGTGTTGCCAGGCTGCGTTCGATTTTTGAAATCAGGCTTTCCGAACAACCGGCTTTTTGCGCCAGTTGCAATAGCGTCAGTCCCGCGACCAGCCGGGCGTGGCGCAGCCGTAATCCCAGCGTGGCCGGGGCCGCCGTGGTGGTGCCGGATGCTATCCCCAGCACCCGTTTGCGCAAAGTAGTCAATGGATCCTCTCGAAAAAATTACCGGCAGGCCAGCGCCGTCACTGCATACGCCCGCGCCTGCACGCCCAGCAACAGATCCTGCGGATCGGTGGCTTCGGCGGCATTGTGGCTGATGCCGCCTTTGCTCGGCACAAAAATCATCGCAGTCGGACAATGCTCGGCCAGATACATCGCGTCGTGGAATGCACCCGACGTCAGCCGCAGCGGCGCGGCCTTGCCGGCGCGCGTGCAACCCTGTTCAATCAGGCCCAGCATCGACTCCGGAAAGTGCGTAGGCGCGCGCAGAAAAATCCGTTCGATCGTCATGCTGCCGCGCCATGTCGCGTTCTGCAGCAGCGTGCGCAGCGCGTGTTCGAAGCGTTCCAGCACGGCGTCGTCACCACAGCGCATGTCGACGCTGAACGTGACCTGGCCGGGGATGGTGTTGATCGAATTCGGACTGACCTGCCAGCGCCCCAGCGTCAGGCGCAACTGATGCGCCGATTCGCGCGCGGCCTGCTGGTACAACTGCTGCGCGATACCGACGGCAGCGGCCATCGCATCGACCCGCTCATTCATCGGCGTGGTGCCGGCATGCGCCGCCATGCCGGTACAGGTGACCGTGAACCAGCGCACTGCCTGAATGCCGGTGACCACGCCGAGCGTAATACCGGCGCGTTCCAGCACCGGTCCCTGTTCGATATGCAGTTCGATGCAGGCCGCCAGCGGCAGTGGCATCGGCCGGCGCGGTACGTCGGCCACTTCGGCCAGCGCGTTGTCGAGCGCATCGCCGAAGAAGATACCGTCGCTATCGCGCGCGGTCCGGTAGCCCGGTAGCCGCGACGGATCGACATGCGCGCTCGAGCCCATCGCGCCGGGGCCGAAGCGGCTGCCTTCTTCGTTGGTCCAGGCCACCACGTCGATCGCACGCAAGGTCGTGATGCCGGCATCGTTGAGCGCGGCAATGACTTCGAGTCCGGCCAGTACGCCATACGCGCCGTCGAGCTTGCCGCCGACGGGCTGGGTGTCGGCATGGCTGCCGGTCAGCACCGCGGGTAGCTCGGGATCGCTACCGGCGCGCCGGAAAAACAGGTTGGCGCAGTCGTCGACCGAGACCTCGCAACCGAGCGCGCGGGCCTGGTCGATCAGATAGCGGCGTGAGGCCAGATCGATGGCAGTAAGGGTTTCGCGCGCGACACCGCCATCGCTGCGACCGCCGAAACGGGCGAGGGCGGCGATGGCGTTTTGCAGCCTGTCGTTGTTGACGTGGTCTTGTGCCTGTTCGGCAGCAGGGTGCATCAAATTCAATGGGTTCTCCGGTAAGTTCATGACAGCTGGCGCTCGAGTTCACGCGCCGCCGCGATGGTCTGGGCATCGCCCCGGCGCGGGCCGATCAGGGTCACGCCTAGCGGCATGCCGGTGCTGCCGGTGCCGGTCGGCACATGTACGCACGGGTTGCCGAGCAGGGTCCACAAGCGATTAAAGATCGGGTCGCCGGTGGCGGCAATGCCGGCCGGTGCTTCGCCTTCGGTGCTCGGTGCCAGCACGATATCGACATGGTTGAACAGCGCATCGACCGATTGGCGCGCGATCGCGGCCAGTTCTTGCGCGGCAAAAAAACGTGTGCCATCGACGGCCAGTCCGGACGCCAGCAAGCGCTTGAACGCATCGCTCAGGCCATCAGGGTTGTTGAGCAATTCCGGCGCAAACGCGGCACTGGCTTCGTAGCCCATGATGTCGATTTGTGCGGCGGTCAGGCCGTTGCAGGCTTCGGGCAGGACCAGGTCGGTGAGCACGGCACCGGCCTGTTCGAGCAGGCGCGCAGTACGCGCGAGGGCGGCGCGCGAGTCATCACCGGCGCGGTCCCAGTGCGGTGTGTGGCAGATGCCGACGCGCAGCCGCCCATGCGCGACGACCTGCAGCGGCAAGCGCGCCAGCACGCCGACAAAGAAGGCCGCATCGTCGACGCTGCGCGCCAGCACGCCGACCGTATCGAGGCTGGGCGAGAGCGGCTTGATGCCGGCCAGCGGCAAGGTGCCGTGGGTCGGTTTGTAGCCGACGATGCCGCAGTACGCAGCCGGCCGGATGATCGATCCTGCGGTCTGCGAACCGAACGCCAGCGGCACCATGCCGGCGGCGACGGCGGCCGCCGAGCCGCTCGACGAGCCACCCGGCGTGTGCGGCTGATCGACCGGCGCACGCGGATTGCAGGTCGCTCCGGGCTGGAAAGTGGCGAACTCGGTGGTGACGGTTTTGCCCATCACGATCGCACCTTCGGCCCGGCTCATCGCGACCACTGCAGCGTCGGTGGCAGGACGATGGCCGGCGTAGATCACCGAGCCATACGTGCTCGGCATGTCGGCCGTATCCATCAGATCCTTGACGCCGATCGGCAAGCCGTGCAGCGCGCCGGCAGGACTGCCCGCGTCGAGCGCGCGGGCCTGCTGCAGGGCCAGCGCCGGATCGAAAAATTGCCAGGCGCGGATGCGCGTGTCGTCGGCCAGGATGCGTTCGGTGCAGGCGCGCACCACGGCCTCGGCAGTGATCTCGCGCTGGCTGATGCGGCGCACCAGTTCGCTGGCGGGGAGGGTGAGGATGTTGTTCATCAGGTGTTCCTTTTCAACCGAAATACGCAGCGCGTACTTCGTCATTGCCGGCCAGTGCCTCGGCCGTTCCCTGCGCCACTACGCGACCCTGCGACAGCACGTAACCGTGATGGGCAATGGCCAGCGTCTGGCGCGCATTCTGTTCGACCAGCAGCACCGTGATGCCGAGCTCATTGATCCGCTTGATCACGGTGAAGTTCTCTTTCACGAACAGCGGCGACAAGCCCAGCGACGGCTCGTCGATGATCAGCAGCGTCGGCTCGGCCATCAGCCCGCGTCCGATAGAGACCATCGCCTGTTCGCCGCCGGACATCGTGCCGGCCAGTTGTGCGGCCCGTTCTTTGAGGCGCGGGAAGATGTCGTAGACCCGCGCCAGCCGCGCGCGCACCTTGGCCGCATCGGTCTCCAGGAAAGCGCCCAGCGCCAGGTTCTCAGCCACGCTCATGCGCGGAAATACCTTGCGTCCTTCGGGGATGCAGGCTATCCCGCTGGCGATGATCTTGTGGGTTTTTTCGCCGGCCAGATTACGACCCTGCCAGTGGATTTCTCCCTGGCGCGGCGGCGTCAGGCCGAGGATGGCGCGGATCAGCGTGCTCTTGCCGGCACCGTTGGCACCGAGGATGCAAGTGATCTTGCCGGGCGCAACATCGATGCTGACATCGTGCAGCACATTGACTTTGTCGTAGCCGGTGGTGACTCCCCTGACGGTCAAAGCGGTGTGCGTAGTCATGCGGTTTCCTCCCCGAGATAAGCGGTCTGAACCGCCGGATCGGCAGTGATTTCGGCATAGCTGCCTTCGGCGATTTTCTGGCCATAGTTGAGTACCAGGCAGCGGTCGGTGATGCGCTTGATGACGTTCATCTGATGCTCGATCAGCACCACCGACAGGCCCGGCAATTTGCTGCGTACCTGCAGGATGTCATCCATCAGCGCATCGGTTTCGTCATGGGTCATGCCGGCCGATGGCTCGTCGAGCAGCAGCAAACGCGGCCGGCTGATCAGCGCGCGGCAGACTTCGATGCGACGCCGGTCTATCATCGAAAAGGTCTCGACCGGCTCGAACAGCTGCGCCACCAGCGGCGGGCTGAAGATGTTTAGCAGCGCGGTGACTTTCTCGACATAGGCATCGTATTCGGCGCGGAAGGCCTTGCGCCGGAACAGGTTGAAGACCAGCCCGCGCTGCATGTGCTGGTAGTCGCCGATGACGATATTGTCGAACACGGTTAGCGGCAGTGACAGCCGTGAGCGCTGGAAGGTGCGCGCCACGCCGCTACGATAGATCGATTGCGGCGACTGGCCGATGACCTCCGTGCCATCGAGCAGAATGCTGCCGCCACTGGCTTTGTACAGACCGGTCAGGACATTGAAGAAGGTGGTCTTGCCGGAGCCGTTCGGTCCGAGCAGGCCGAGGACTTCGCCCTCGTTGATATGCAGGTTCAGGTGGTCGAGCGCGGTCAGGCCACCGAAGCGCATGGTCAGGTCGGTCACGGTGATCATGCTTTTTCTCCGCGTTGAAAGAACAGGCGCGTCTTGCGCGGCAACAGGCCATCGGGTCGGAACAGCAGGATCGCGATCACCAGCACGCCATAAAACAGGTAGCGGTATTCCTGGATGAACTGCAGTTTTTCGGGCAGCACCAGCACGATGATGGCGGCCGGGATCAGGCCGAGCGGATTGCCCAGCCCGCCCAGGATCACGATCGACAGCATCAGCAGCGAATCGGCAAACGTGAAGTTGTTCGGCGCGACAAACCCCATCAGCATCGCGTAGACGCTGCCGGCGATACCGGCAAAGAAATTGCCCATCATGAAGGCCACCACTTTCCAGCGCGCGATGTGCAGGCCGAAGGTGGCGGCGGCGGTTTCGTCGGTGCGCACGACATCCATGCTCAGGCCTATCCACGAGCGCTCCAGCGCTTTCACGATGACGAACACGCCGGCCGCCATCGCCACGCTCAGCAGCGCATAGCTGACATAAAACGAGAAGTCGATGCCGAACAGGCTGAAGCCATCATTGAACGCCAGCCCGAACAGTTTCATGCCCGGCACCTGCAAGCCTTGCGGTCCGCCGAGCACATCGTTGACTTCGATGAAGGTCTTGAACAGCAGGCCGAAGGCGATCGTCACCAGCGCCGCGTAATGGCCGCGCGTACGCAGCACCGGCAGGATCAGCAGCGAGCCGATCAGTGCCGCCATCAGTCCCGACAGCACGATGACCAGCAGGTGCGGCACGCCGGTGTGGGTCACCATCACCGCGGTGGTGTAACTCCCGATGCCGAAAAAAGCAGCACCGGCAAAGTTGGCCACGCCGGAAAATCCGAACTGCAGTGTCAGGCCCAGGCAAGCAGTCGTGTACAGCAGCACCGTGCAAATCATCAGCAGCGCAAAGTGTTCGTTGTAGAACGCGGCGACCAGCGCAAGGATGCCGCCCAGCGCCCACAAGCGCGCCAGTCCGGGACGGCGGGCGGCCGATTGTTCGAGCTGTTGCGTGGCACCGCTGCGGCGTGACAGGATGGTCGCGGCCACGGCGGTGATCAGCAGGATCGCTACACCGAGCTGGGTTTCGGCATGCAGGAACAGCCACATGTAGACGGTGATCGCCAGGGTGGCGATGGCCAGCACGATGGCTGGTTTCTTGAAGGTCGAAGGAGTATTCATCAGACGCGCTCGCTGGATTTCTCGGCGATCAGGCCGGTGGGTTTCCAGGCCATCAGGATGATGACTACCGCGAAGGCGAAGACATCCTTGTAGGCACTGGCAATGTTGGGAAACAGCGCCGGCAGCGCGGCGCTGCCAAACACCTGCAACGCCGCAAACAGAAAGCCGCCAATGATCGCGCCGTAGATATTGCCGAGTCCACCGAGGATGGCGGCAGCAAAGCCGATCACGCCGAGCAGCAGGCCGACATTGAAATTGATCTCGCTGTAATACAAGCCATTCATGACGCCGGCCAGTGCAGCCAGGCCGGAGCCGAGCGCAAAGGTCATCAGCACGACGGCTTCAAAATTGATACCCATCAGGCGCGCGGTTTCGCCATCCTGCGCGACGGCGCGGATCGCCATGCCGAGGCGGGTGCGGGTGATCAGGAAGTGCACGCCGGCGATTGCGGCTAGGCCGCTGAAGAGCAGGATCACGCTGTCGGCACGCAGGATGAAACTGCCGAAAGCGAGCGTGTCGGTGGGCAGCAAGGCCGGGAAGGGTTTCGGGTTCGAGCCGTCAGGATAGAACAGCCGCACCGCTTCGCGCAGGACGGTGCCGAGCATCAGCGTGGCCAGCAGCGTGTTCAGTGGCGGTGCTTTATGCAGCGGCAAAATCAGGAAGCGCGCAATGGCGGCACCGAGCAATCCGGTGACGCAGACGGCGCTGATTACCACTGCGGCCAGTTGCACCCACGGTGACGTGATGCCGAGCGAGATGACCCACACCGACGTGGCGAGGCCGGCGAACGCGCCGACCATCAGCGTATCGCCGTGCGAGAACTTGATGACATCCAGCACGCCGAAAAACAGCGTGAAGCCAACGGCGACCATGGCGTAGATCACGCCCAGCATCAGTCCGTTGAAAATATATTGGCCCAGCATGCTCATGGTTTTCCTTTTGTTGATTTGCGGTGCTCCTGTAGGGTGGGCACAGGGTCATCG
>AEPR01000916.1 GCA_000195205.2 Oxalobacteraceae bacterium IMCC9480
TTAATCTGCGCCCAGCCTGTTAGCCCCGGTAATATCTTGTCGATCTCGTGTTCGGTACGTAATGCGATCAGGTCAAATTGATTAAACAATGCCGGACGAGGACCGACAAAACTCATGTCGCCGACAAGGATACTCCACAGCTGGGGTAATTCATCGAGACTGGACTTGCGCAAGAAGGAGCCGATCGGGGTAAGAAACTGATCGGGGTCAGTCAGCAGGTGGGTGGCGACGGCAGGGGTGCCCACACGCATGGTGCGGAATTTAGGCATGCGGAAAAGTTTGTTGTGGCGGCCGACGCGGTCAGACCAGTAGAGAACGGGACCAGCGGATGTTGATTTTATAAAAACAGCCAAAATCAAAACCGGTACAAGAGAAAAAAATAACGTGAATAGAGAAAGCCCTAGATCAAAAACTCTTTTCATCAATAAAAAAATCATAAACTCAAAGCGTTAAAAATAAAACCGAGTATATAGATCTGATTTTCGCAACGCCAGATATTCCAGAATTATTACAATCACCGAGTTAAATTTTCGGCGACATCGCCTACACCATTATCTGAAACTAAAAATTTTCGCGGTGAAAATCCAAAGTCCCGTACCGCATCACTATGGTCAAAAACCATATCCTGATTCATTCTCTCGGCCATGCCAACTGACCAATTTTGATAACGTGGAACTCGCTTGAACAAAGACAGCGCAGCACTAAAAATCCAAAGCGGAATGGTGATCAAACGTGGCGTCCGATCCTGCCTTGTAAAAATGCGCCGCACCATCGCGCGATATGTCAAAGTTTCTCCGCCCGAAATATCGTAGGAGCGATTAGTGGAGCTCTTCGTACCCAATGCCAGCAAACAAGCTTCCGCTAAATCAGCAACATGTAATGGCTGCCGCAATCCTTGCGCTTGGCCAAAAACGGGGAAAAATGCAAACCGGCGAATAAAGCGGGCAATTTCAGCAATATTTTTGTCCCGGCCTAATCCGTAAATCATTGTTGGCCGCAATATGACCCACTCCACCTGATGGGATTCTGCCCATCGCTGCAAGCTTTCCTCCGCAGCCGCCAGTCTGTGTGCGACTGCCTGATCATGACTATCCGTCGACCCGTTTTTGGTAAAACGGCTCGTTGAAGACACAACAATGATCCGACGCACTCCGTGGGAAATGAGTAAATCAAAATAATCAGGAAGAACCCAGATCGGCGCAGCACAAATCCAGAGTGGTATTAGGCCCTCCGGGGAATGTTGCATCGTCAACCCAGACTGAAGTTGATGCCACTGGATGCCCTCCTCAGCCGGCATCGCTGCTTGCCTGGTATAGGCAGTTATAGGGACGCCGCTTTGTTTTAGTAGCGGCAGCAGGCATTCGCCCACCAGACTCGTCGCGCCGAAAACACCAACAGCTCCATTAATTTGCCAATTAGCCATG
>AEPR01000915.1 GCA_000195205.2 Oxalobacteraceae bacterium IMCC9480
ATTGAGGGCGAGGATGTTGGTCTGGAAGGCGATGCCGTCAATGACGCTGATGATGTCGTTGATCTTTTGCGCCGAGGCGCGGATCGATGCCATCGTCTGCACCACTTCCATGACTGCAATCCCTCCTTTGCGGGCAACTTCGGAAGCCGATGTCGCCAGCGCTTCCGCCTGACTGGCATGGCCGGCATTTTGCCGCACCGTAGCCGTCATCTGCTCCATCGACGAGGCGGTTTTTTTCAGTGTGTCCGCTTGATGTTCGGTGCGCCCGGCCAGCGCCAGGTTACCGGTCGTGATCTGGTCCGATGCCGCCGCGATGGTTGCCGTGCCATCGCGGACCTGGCCAACGATGCCTACCAGGCTGTCATTCATCAGCTTCAGGGCCGCCAGCAACTGGCCGGTCTCGTCGCCCGAACGCATTTCTATCCTGCTGGTGAGATCGCCGGCGGCGACCATTTCGGCAACCCGCACCGCTTTGAGCAAGGGTTGCACGATATTGCGGATCATCAGCATCGCCACCGCAGCGGCAAACAGCGCGGCCACGATTCCACCACCGATCAGCACCCGCAGGGCGAATCGTTCGAACGCGGCCACATCCGCTGCACGCTGCGCTAGCAGGGCGGTTTCAGTGGCATTGATTTCATCGAGCATGCCGCGCATCGTCGTCATCGAGCGCTCACCCCGGCCGCCCTGCTCGAACTGCACCAGCGACTCCAACTTGATCACGCCTGCGGTCACGCCGCGACGCATTTTCAGGACCGGTTCGATCGCGACCTTCAGCCATTTTGTCTGTTCGGCGGCCAAGGCATCGAGGCGGGCTTGCTGCTGCGCATCGCCGCGCACGAGCGCCTGCGCTTTTTCCATGCGCTCTTTGAATGCAATTTTTCCGGCCTGCAGCGGTGCCAGGAACATGTCATCGCCGGTCAGTGCATAGCCCCGCGCGCCGGTCTGAATGTTGGCCAGGCTTTCCAGCAGTGCATGCATCTGTTCCTGCGTTTCATACGCGGTCATGTTGAGGCCGTTGGCCCGTGCCAGCCGGGAGGAACTGTCATAGGAAATTCCCACCAGTGCGACCAGGGCAAGGACGATAGCGCCGAAGCCGGCATATAACTTGGTGCGGATTTTCATGTTTCCAATACGGGTCAGCATTGCATCCTCCAGACGGTTCGGTAGCCGGACAACAATCGATGTGAGCGCACCATCACGGCATGACCACGGCAGGTGAACGGATGCTGCGCAAATGGGCGATGACGTCGGCAATCTGTTCGTTGGTCAGTTCGTTGCCCCAGGACGGCATGAATTCGGAACGCCCCATCGCCTTGCCACCCATGCGGATGATCAGTTCCTTGTACTGGTCGTTCTTGTTGCTCAGGATCAGATTGGCCGGTTTCGGGTCGTATAACTTCGCAGCCCTGCCCGTGCCATCGCCCTTTACACCGTGGCACAGGATGCAGTAGTGCTGGAACACCACGCTGCCGCGATGGATGGCCGCTTCCGGGGTGTCCTTGACGGGGTAGTCAGGCGCGGCTGCACGGGTCATGGCCGGCAGCAACAGCACGCTCGCCAGCACAAGACAGCCCCGACTCATTTCTTCACCTCGACAATGAGCTTCATGTCGGGATGAACCGAGCATTCGATTTCGACCGTGCCGGGCTTGTCAAACGCCACCGACTTAGACTGGCCTTGCGGATACGAGCCAAGGTCGAAGGTCTTGATGTCGGACAAGGAAAAAATATTGTGCGAAAACGGGTCTTCATTCTTGAAATTGACGACGTCGCCGACTTTGACCTCGAGCTTGGCCTGGCTGAATTTTTTGTCCTTCTGCGCGACCGTGAAGTCCTTCGCCTGTGCCGGCAAGGCCAGCAATAAAGGCAACAGGAGTGGCAGGATTTTGATGGACGGATGCAGCATGGTGACTCCCGGTAAAAGTGAATACTTCAGGACGATGCAGCCGGTGGCGTTCCGGAGCGTTCCGGTACGCTGCCATCGGCTTGCATCAATGGATGATTCCGGAAAAACCGTTGCCGGCAACTGCAGCACAGCAACCCTGCCAGCACGACGCCGTGCACCAACGGTGCGACCACGCCGGGTTTGGACAGCAGCACGAAGTGCGTCAGTGCCAATAGCGACGCCGGATAGACCAGCGTGTGCAGACGTTTCCAATGGCGCTTGAGCAGACGCACTGCGGCATCGGTCGAAGTCAGCGCCAGCGGTACCAGCAACAGCAGGCTCGCCATGCCGGCCGCGACATGACGCTTGTCGCGCAGATCATTGAACAACTCGTGCCAGTCACCATCGAGGTCGAGCAGCGCATACACCGTCAGGTGCAGCAGTGCATAAAAAAACGCCGCCAGGCCGATCGGCCGGCGCAAGCGCACCAGCCAGTTCCAGTCCGACAGGCGCTTGCCGTACCGCGCACGACGCCGGCACGACAGCATCACCAGTGCCTGCCGTAGCGGACCGACAGACAGCACCAGCAGCAGCAATTCCAGACTCCAGCTGCCGGGCTGGCGCAGCAGGATTTCGGCCGGATTGACACCCAGCCGGCCGAGTGCCATCCGCGCCGCCAGCGACGCCGCCGGCAAGGCCAGCAGAGCGCTCGCGATAAGCATCACAAGGAGTGGTGCCCGGTTGGCGGCACGCAGTATCCGCGTCGGCAGGCTATCGGTAGGCATAGCCATCGTGTCCCGGATACAGGTGAGCGACGTCGCTGGCATACCCGTTGAACGGCAGCGTGGGGCGCTTGTGCAGTTCGCCGATACGGGTCTCGCGCGATTGCGATCCGCGTCCGTACGACGCACGCGGATCCACATTGGCAAAAAATCCGTAGTCGGACGATGCCAGCGGCCAGGTGGTCTGCGGCTGTTCGTGTTGCAGCCGTATCGTGACGATGGACTTGATGCTCTTGAAGCCGTATTTCCAGGGCACCACCAGGCGCAGCGGCGCGCCATTCTGGTTCGGCAAGGGCTTGCCGTAGAGGCCGGTGGCCAGCAAAGTCAGCGGATGCATCGCCTCGGCCAGCGTCAGTCCTTCGGTGTAAGGCCAGTCGAGCGTCGACTTGCGCTGGCCATAAAAACGGGCCGGATCCTGCAGGCTGACGAACTTGACGAAGCGCGCATTCGTGGTCGGTTGCGCCGCAGCCAGCAAGGCGGACAACGGAATGCCATCCCACGGAATGACCATCGACCAGCCTTCAATGCAGCGCAAGCGGCAGATGCGCTGCTGCGGCGCAAACTGCCGCAGCAACTGGTCGATATCGATCACGCGGGGTTGCGCCACCTCCCCTTCGATGCTGATGGTCCAGGGTCGCGGTGCCAGGTTTTGTGCCAGCGTCGCCACCGCGCGCTTGTCGCTCGAATACTCGTAAAAATTGTTGTAGTGGGTGATGTCATCCCAGGAAGTGAGCGGCTCGGACAGCGCTTCGGCCATGCTGCTGCCAAAACCGGCACCGGCTATTCCGAG
>AEPR01000914.1 GCA_000195205.2 Oxalobacteraceae bacterium IMCC9480
CCCGCGCTACACCGCCACCCAGTACGCGCTGTTTTCCAGCCTGGCAGCGGTGCCGCGCACTTTCATCAATGCGTCGGCCGGCTACATCGTGGCCGAGACCGGCTGGTTTCTGTTCTTCTTCGTCTGCTTCGCGCTCACGATACCGGGGATGCTGATGTTGCCGAAGATTGCACCGTGGTCGCAGAAGTAGCGCGCGCCGCAGCCAGGATCATGTCGGCCGCTTTCTCGGCAATCATGAAGGTCGGTGCGTTGGTATTGCCGCCGATCAGACGCGGCATCACCGAGGCATCGACCACGCGCAACTGCCGCAGGCCATGAACCCGCAATTGCGGGTCGACCACGGCTAGCGCATCAACGCCCATCTTGCAGGTGCCGACCGGATGGTAAATCGTGTCCGAATGCGTGCGCACGTATTGCTCCAGCTCGGCCTCGGTGCGGACGTGTTCGGTGTACAGCTCCTTGGCACGATAGCTCGCCAGCGCCGGCGCATTGAGGATCTTGCGCATGGTCCGGGTGCCGGCCAGCAGCAGTTGCAGGTCGCGCTCGTCCGACAGGAATTGTGGATCGATGCCCGGTGGCGCCAGCGGATCGCTGCTGTTGAGGAAAACCGTCCCGCGCGAGGCCGGTCGCACCACGCAGACGTGGCACGAAAAGCCGTAGCCCAGATGCAGTTTGCGGGCATGGTCATCGACAATCGAAATACAGAAATGCAATTGCAGGTCCGGCCGCGACACCTCTGGCGATGATTTGAAAAACGCACCGCCTTCGGCGAACGGTGTGGCCATCATGCCGGTGCCATCGCGTCGCCATTGCCGGTACGCGCCGATCTGGGTCACCAGCGCGCCCAGGCCGATGCCGAACATGTCCGTGTCTTTCGAGCGGAATGACATCACGCAATCCAGATGATCCTGCAGATTCTTCCCGACGCCCTCCAGCACCTGCACCGGCGCGATGCCGTGCTTCGCCAGTTCTGCCTGCGGACCGACGCCGGACAGCATCAGCAATTGCGGTGAATTGAACGCGCCACCACTGAGCACCACTTCACGGCTGGCCCGCACCTGGTGGACCTTGCCATCCTGCTGGTATTCGATGCCGACAGCGCGTTTGCCATCGAACAGAATGCGGTGCGCCTGCGCCCGCGTCAGGACAGTCAGGTTGGAGCGCTCCATGACCGGATGCAGGTACGCGGCAGCCGCCGAGCAGCGCTGGCCATTGCGCTCGCCCTGATGGAATTGCGTGACCTGATACAGGAACGCGCCCTCCTGCACGGGGCCGTTGTAGTCGGGATTCGGGGCGATGCCGTTCTCGGCGCAGGCATCCACGAAGGCCTGTGACACGGGGCGCGGACTTTGCTGTTCGGCCACCTGCAACGGGCCGCTGTCGCCGCGCAAGGCACTCGCGCCGCGTTGGTTGTTTTCTGATTTCTTGAAGTACGGCAGTACCTCGGCGTACGACCAGCCGTCGCAGCCGAGGCTGGCCCATTCGTCGTAATCGGCGACATTGCCGCGCACGTACAGCATCGCATTGATCGCCGACGAACCGCCGAGTGCCTTGCCGCGCGGCTGGTAGCCTTTGCGCCCGGCCAGACCGGCTTGCGGCACCGTGTCGAAGGCCCAGTTATTGATCTTCACCGGCTTGCCCGGCATCATCGCGACCACGCCGGCCGGCAGGCGGATCAGCAGGTCGCGGCCGTCGCCGCCGGCTTCGAGCAGGCAGACGCGGTAGTTGCCGTCGGCACTCAGGCGCGCGGCCAGCACGCAGCCGGCGGTACCGCCACCGACGATGACAAAATCGAAATCGGTATTCATGCCTGCTCCTTTGCTACCAGCCCGTGGCGTGCCATCAGCCGCTCGCGCTGCCCCGGCGCAAAGTTGATCCGGTCCGGATCGCGATCGACTGCGTCGACCAGTCGCCGGTCCATCACGGCAAACCACAGCGGCGGAAAATACGCGACCGTGAACATGCCGAAATAGCCGTTCGGCAGCTGCGGCGCGGCATCGAAATGCCGTAGCGACTGGAAGCGCCGCAGCGGATGCGCATGGTGATCGGAATGGCGTTGCAAATGAAAGGTGGCCCAGTTCGAAAAGACATGGTTGCTGTTCCACGAATGCTGCGGCTTGCAGGTCTCGACCCGACCGTTCGACCGGACCTGGCGCAGCAGGCCGTAGTGCTCGATGTAGTTGGCCGAGGTCAGCTGGAAGTTCGACCACAGCGCCGCCGGCAGCAGGAATAGCAGCACCTGCGGACCGAGCCACAGGCACAGCGCGCCCCACAGTGCAAACGTGATCAGGGCCGGCTGCAGGATGGCATTGTGCAGCGACCAGAACGGCAGGCCGTCGGCCTGCAGGCGGGCTTTTTCGAGCGTCCACGCACGGCTGAACGCACCCGGCATTTCGCGCAGCACGAAGCGCCAGATCGACTCGCCCATCCGCGACGAGGCCGGATCATTGGGTGTCGCGACATCGCGGTGGTGGCCGCGATTGTGTTCGACCGTGAAATGGCCATAGAAGGTCGGTGCCAGGATCAGTCGCGCCAGCCACTGTTCTAGCGGGGCGCGCTTGTGGCCGATCTCGTGGCCGAGGTTGATGCAGAAGCCGCCAACGCCGCCGGTGGCCAGGATCAGCCCGAGCTGCGCCTGCCACGACAGCACCACGCTCTGGCTGAACCAGGCCGCGTAGATGAAGGCACCCCACAACAGCGGTACCAGCGCAAACGTGACACGCCGGTAGTACGGATCGGCGTCCAGCGCCGGCACCGCCGATTCGGGCGGATTGCTGGTGTCGG
>AEPR01000913.1 GCA_000195205.2 Oxalobacteraceae bacterium IMCC9480
GAAGGGAGCTTGTCGAAGGGAGCTTGTCGGGCCAAACGATTTGCGGCATGGCACGCAGTTTACAAACACCTAATCACGGATGGCAACACGCCTGCAACCTTGAAGTCTGCCGGCACTTACACAACCGGATAATGAACATACCTACAAGCCTATGATTTACCTAGCTATTTTTTAATTATCCAAATCATTATCAAGTCCCAGAGATAATGAATCGGTCTTTACCCCGAGCAATTCCGGCTTGGTATAGCTGGCCTGCTGACGAGACGCAGCCGGTAGCGCCACCAGACCGGTAGGG
>AEPR01000912.1 GCA_000195205.2 Oxalobacteraceae bacterium IMCC9480
GCACGGTCTCTTGTGCCCACGCGCGCGCACCGCGAATGCCCGCCAATTCCGGGAATGCCCCGGTACATTCGCGTGGGCACGATGCTGCTGTGCCCACCCTACTTCCAGCAACGTCGCCGCTCCGGGGCAAATACCAACTTAGATCTTGCCGCCAATCGTCAGGAACATTTGACGTGGAGCGCCCACCAGCAAGGTCTGGCTGGTGCCCTTCGGATCCGAGTTCGAGAAGCCGTTGCTGCCGATCGTGCTGAAGTAATCCTTGTTGAGCAGGTTGTCGACGTTGAACTGGATCGTCACATCCTTGAGCCCGCCAACCGATTTCAGCTTGTAGCCGGCCGACAGATTCATCAGCCAGAAATTCGGTACCGAGGCGTCATTGAGGTAGGTGTAATACCGCTTGTCGGTGAACTTGGCGTTGGTACGGGCAAACCAGTGCTCGTTCTCGTAGGACAGTTCGGTGTTGAACATCAGGCGCGGTGCATCGACGACTTGCTTGCCGCTGGTGGCCACGACGCCGTTGTTCAGATAGTCGGACTTGTACTTCGAATCGTTGTAAGTCAGCGAATTAAACAGCGACCATTGCGGTGCCAGTTTCAGTTCGGCGGCTGCTTCGATACCGTTCGTCACGACCTTGCCGACGTTGGCAAAGGTGGACGCACAACCGACGATCGCAGGACAGTTGGCGATACCCAGCTGACGATCCTTGAACTCGGTGTGGTAAGCCGCGATCGA
>AEPR01000911.1 GCA_000195205.2 Oxalobacteraceae bacterium IMCC9480
AACGTGACGAATATGAGCAGAAGAAAAGCGGTCTCGACAACTGAGGCTGACGAAAAGCGGTGAGGGAGTTCCTTCCATCCGATTTCGCGCCGCGCGGCAGATGAAAACGGAGTCGTGTCGACCATGGCAGAGTGGCGACGAATCTAGAATTGTTAGCGAACGCTATTACCGTCGGCATCACGCTGACTCTCACAAGTGCTACTGACTTCGCGGACCAATCCCGCATTTGCACACTGCACCTCGTTAACGCTTGCGGCGCACAGACACCACCAAAAGCGACGACCATCGTCGAAATTTCAAAAGGC
>AEPR01000910.1 GCA_000195205.2 Oxalobacteraceae bacterium IMCC9480
CCACCGCCGGAGTAGCCTGGGCCACCGGATGACCAAGCTGATCGGGGGGAGGTGCTGCCGGTTGGCGTGCCACATCGGGCACGCCGTTTTTAGTGCAATTTAGATCTTGCCAACCAGGTCAAACGACGGTGTCAATGTTTCTGCACCCGGGGTCCATTTGGCAGGGCAGGCTTCATTTGGATGCGCTGCGACGTACTGTGCCGCTTGTACTTTGCGCAGCAATTCGCTGGCATCGCGGCCAATGCCGTTGTCATGGATTTCGCACAGCTTGATTTCGCCTTCCGGATTGATGACGAAGGTGCCGCGCAATGCCAGGCCTTCTTCGGCAATCATCACGTCGAATGCACGTGTGAGGTGGCCGGTAGGGTCAGCCAGCATCGGGTAGGTGATCTTGCCGATGGTGTCCGACGTGTCGTGCCAGGCCTTGTGCGTGAAATGGGTGTCGGTCGAGACGCTGTAGATTTCTACGCCCAGTTTCTGGAAGGTTGCGTAGTGGTCGGCCAGGTCGCCGAGTTCGGTTGGGCAGACAAACGTGAAGTCAGCCGGGTAGAAAACGAAGACAGACCATTTGCCAATCAGGTCTGCGTCGGTGACGGTAGTGAATTTACCGTTGTGATAAGCGTTGGCGCTGAAGGGGACGATTTTCGTATTGATCAAGGACATGTGGGTCTCGCTTTCGTTAAGTTAATGAAGTGATCGAAGGATAACTAAGGTTGGTACTAGCGTAAATGCAATTGTTTCAATGAATTCAATAGCGATAGAGTATGAATGCTTAGTCTACGTCGAAAAACAAAAAAGGGTCAGCCCTTGCGGCGCTGACCCTTTCGCATGAAACAGTCAGCCTATCAGGCGAAGTTCTTTGCGACGAAATCCCAGTTGACCAGGTTCCAGAATGCCTCGACGTACTTCGGCCGTGCATTGCGGTAGTCGACGTAGTAGGCGTGTTCCCATACATCGCAGGTCATCAGCGGGGTGTCGGCACCAGTCAGCGGGCAACCGGCATTGGAGGTGTTGGCCAGGTCGACCGAACCATCGGCTTTTTTGACCAGCCATGTCCAGCCGGAACCGAAGTTGCCGAGGGCGGACTTGGTAAAGTCTTCCTTGAATTTTTCGAACGAACCGAACTTGGCATTGATGGCATCGGCCAGTGCGCCGGTTGGAGCGCCGCCGCCGTTTGGCGTCAGGCAGTTCCAGTAAAACGTGTGGTTCCAGACCTGGGCCGAATTGTTGAAAACGCCGCCAGTGGATTTCTTGATGATGTCTTCGAGCGTGGCACTTTCGAACTCGGTACCTTTAACCAGGTTGTTCAGGTTGGTGACATAGGTTTGATGATGCTTACCGTAGTGGTACTCAAGTGTTTCCTTGGAGATATGCGGCGCGAGGGCATCCATTGCATAAGGCAGAGCGGGCAGGGTATGTTCCATGGTCGTCCTTTCAGGGGTGTAAATAAACGTGCAAGCAGAAGTTGGTGCTTTGAAA
>AEPR01000909.1 GCA_000195205.2 Oxalobacteraceae bacterium IMCC9480
GCAATGCCCTGCGCTTATTGCACCCTACTTGCTAGTGCGGGCCGGCGCGCTGCCAGCCCGATCTGCTCAGGTCATGCGGTTTTTCGACAGCGGCGGATTTTTGGCAAAGTAGATGCGGATTCCCTTGAGTATCGCAATCGCCATCTGGTCCTGATAGGCGTTATCGCTCAGCTTGGCTTCTTCTTCGGGATTCGAAATGAAGGCCGTCTCGATCAGGATGCTCGGAATATCCGGCGCCTTGAGCACCGCAAAGCCAGCCTGTTCGACCGAGCCTTTGTGCAGGCGGTTGATGCCGCCGATTTCGCCCAGCACGGCCTTGGCCAGTTTCATGCTGTCGCTGATTTGCGCGGTGGTCGACAGGTCCAGCAGCACGCTGGCCAGTTGCCGGTCATGGTCCTTGATATTGACGCCGCCGATCAGGTCGGCCGCGTTTTCCTTGTTGGCCATCCAGCGTGCGGCGGTCGAGGTCGCGCCTTTTTCGGAGAGCGCAAAGACCGACGAGCCGCGCGCGGTCGGCTCGACGAAGGCATCCGCATGGATAGAGACGAACAGGTCGGCCTGCACCTTGCGGGCTTTTTCGACGCGTACATGCAGCGGCACAAAATAGTCGCCATCGCGGGTCAGCATCACGCGCATGTTCGGCTGTTCCTCGATCTTCGCCTTGAGACGCTTGGCAATGGCCAGCACGACGTCTTTTTCGTGGCTGCCGTTACGACCGACTGCTCCCGGATCTTCGCCGCCATGGCCGGGGTCGAGCGCGATGGTCAACAGGCGTGTCAGCGGCGGGATTTTTTCTTCGCGTGGTTCGAAACGGGCAATGTTCGGATCGAGGAATTTCAGACGCGGATCATTCCTGCCGCTGGGTTTGGATTCGGGAACGGCTTGCGCCACCGGGGCGGACGGA
Source organism: Oxalobacteraceae bacterium IMCC9480 (assembly GCA_000195205.2). Taxonomy (GTDB): domain Bacteria; phylum Pseudomonadota; class Gammaproteobacteria; order Burkholderiales; family Burkholderiaceae_D; genus Actimicrobium. The sequence goes on from AEPR01000909.1 coordinate 905, forward strand.
TCGAATTTCTGGTCCTTCGACCAGTCGCCTTTTTCGATCAGTGCGGCAATCGGATCGAGTTCCTTGGCCGGATATAGGTCAAATACCAGCCGGTATTGATAATCACCGACCGGTTTGAGCGTGAACACCTGCGGCGTGACTTCGGCTTTCAGGTCGAACACCAGGCGTACCACGTTCGGCCGGTTCTGGCCGACCCGGACCTGCTTGATGTACGGATCATTCGACTGGATCTTGGCGATCAGTCCCTTCATCGTCGCATTGAGTTCCAGCCCCTCGATATCGATCACCAGCCGTTCCGGATCCTTGATCACGAAGTGGGTGGCTTTGAGGTCGCTGTCGTTTTCCAGCGTAACGCGGGTGTAATCATCGGCCGGCCAGACGCGCACGGCGACAATTTGCGCGGCGCGGGCGAGGCCGGGAGCGACCACCGACAGCAGCAGCGTGCCGCCGGCCTGCAGGACAGTACGGCGCATGCGGCTCGAAAGAGGTACTACAGATTTGGAGCGAATTTGAGGCGGTCGAGACATTGAGAACCCTGGTCGGAATGCGCGAGCAATTTTACCTCACGACCTGCGCCGGCTACGGTCAAAAAAACGTCAATATCGGCTGCTGGCAACACCCCATCGGCCTTTTCCGGCCATTCGACGATACAGATGTTGCTGTTATTAAAATATTCGCGGAAACCGGCGTCGAGGAAGTCGTCCGCACTGAGCATCCGGTACAGGTCAAAATGGATCACGTCCACGTCAATTGCGTGCAATTGAATTGTGTACGGCTCTGCCAGCGTGTAGGTCGGACTCTTGACATGACCGACGTAGCCGGCCGCGTGCAGCAGCGCGCGCGTCAGCGCTGTCTTGCCGGTGCCGAGGTCGCCGTGCAGGTAAATCGTCAGGCCCGGCACCAGCGCGCGCGCCAGGGCGGCACCGAGCGCGAGGGTGCCGGCTTCGTCTTTCAGGTGGGCTGTGGTGTGCTGCATCTCGTAGAATGGCTTTCCATTTTCGTTGCGACTCGTTCCAGGATGCTTACATGACTTTGCCGGTTACCGACTTGCTTGCGCTTGCCACCACCATCAAGGCGTGGGGACAGGAGTTGGGCTTTGCCGAACTGCGCATTGCCGATATCGACCTGCAGCATGCCGAGGCGGGATTGCTGGCCTGGCTGGACGCAGGCTACCACGGCGGGATGGATTACATGGCCACCCATGGCATGATGCGCGCCCGTCCGGCCGAACTGGTGCCGGGGACCTTGCGCGTGATCACGGCGCGGATGAATTATTTGCCGGCCAATGGCAGCGACGACTGGCGTGCCAGCGAAGCGCGGCGACTGGCCGAACCGGGCGCGGCGGTGGTCTCGCTGTATGCACGCGGACGGGATTATCACAAGATTCTGCGGTCACGATTACAGCAACTGGCGACCCGCATCAGCAACGAAATCGGCCCGTTTGGCTATCGCGTATTCACTGATTCGGCGCCGGTGATGGAAGTCGAGCTAGCCACGCAGGCCGGTCTGGGCTGGCGCGGCAAGCACACCTTGCTGCTCAATCGCGAGGCGGGCTCGATGTTTTTCCTGGGCGAGTTGCTGACTGACTTGCCGCTGCCGGTTGACGCGCCAGTCAGCGCCCACTGTGGCAGTTGCCAGGCCTGCATCACGGCCTGCCCGACCGGTGCGATCATCGGCCCGTACCGGCTGGATGCGCGACGCTGCATCTCGTACCTGACCATCGAACTCAAGGGCAGCATTCCGCTGGAGTTGCGGCCGCTGATCGGCAACCGCATCTACGGCTGTGATGATTGCCAGACGGTTTGTCCGTGGAATAAATACGCGCAACGGGCGGTGCTGCCGGACTTCGATGTCCGCAACGGGCTGGGTCAGGCCGCGCTGGTGAGCTTGTTCGCGTGGAGCGAGGACGAGTTCAATCGCTATCTGGAAGGCAGCCCGATCCGGCGGATCGGTCATGAGCGGTGGTTGCGCAATGTGGCGG
>AEPR01000908.1 GCA_000195205.2 Oxalobacteraceae bacterium IMCC9480
GTCGACCCGCACCGAACAGCAAGCCAGTTCGCTCAGTGAAACAGCCTCTTCGATGCTGCACATGACCGAGACCGTCAAACAGAACGTCGAACGCGCCAGGGAAGCCAACCGGATGGCGCTGGATTCTTCGGCAATTGCGATCAAGGGCGGCGAAGTGGTCAGCCGCGTGGTGCTGACGATGCAATCGATTTCGGCGTCGTCGCGCAAGATTTCGGACATCACCAGCGTGGTCGACAGCATCGCGTTCCAGACCAATATCCTGGCCCTGAATGCGGCCGTCGAAGCTGCGCGCGCGGGGGAACAAGGGCGCGGATTTGCAGTCGTCGCCGCCGAAGTGCGCAACCTCGCACAGCGCTCGGCAGCCGCCGCCAAGGACATCTCGGCACTGATCAATGAATCGGTCGCCAGCGTTGATGCCGGCGGCAAACTGGCCAGCGAGGCTGGTGCCACGATGACCGACATCGTGTCCAGCATCCAGAAGGTCAATGCGATCATGACCGACATCAGCACCGCCAGCCAGGAACAGAGTCGCGGCATCGAGCAAGTCAACCAGGCTATCGCCGAGATGGACCAGGTCACGCAGCAGAATGCGGCGCTGGTGGAAGAAGCGGCGGCGGCTTCCGAAACCCTGCAGGACCAGGCCGCCAATCTGGTGGAAGTGGTCAGCGTGTTCCGGCTTGCCGAACAATCACAGGGGTCGCTGCAGCCGCAACTGACCCAAGGCCGGGCTGCAATGATTGCACTGCCCCGGCGCTAAATCCGGTGAGCGCTGAATAAAAAAGCCAGATCAATGATCTGGCTTTTTTGCAGGTAGTTAAACGACCATCGTCATCCCAACTGCCAGCGCAAATCCAGCGTGAACGGAAACGCCGGATTGAGCGGCTCCGGCGTCACCGTCATCGGCCCCGGCGTGTGGCCGTGGCCGACGAAGCGCGCAAAACGCCGTGCTTCGGCTTCGTTGCCATTGACCGGAAAACCTTCGTAGTTACGACCACCCGGATGCACGACGTGGTACTGGCAGCCACCGATCGAGCGCCCGCTCCAGGTGTCGACCAGGTCGAACACCAGCGGCGCCTGCACGCCGATCGATGGATGCAGCGCCGACCACGGGCTCCATGCACGGAAGCGGATACCGGCGACGTGCTCGCCCGGCACGCCGGTTGCCGACAGCGGCAAGGGCCGGCCGTTGCAAGTGACGACGTGGCGGCCATCGACCATGCCGCGTACGCGCAACTGCATCCGCTCGACCGAGGAATCGACATAGCGCGCGGTGCTGCCACTGCTGACTTCTTCGCCGAGCACGTTCCATGGCTCGATGGCCTGGCGCAGTTCGAGTTCGATGCCGTGGTACGCGACCGTGCCGTAGCGCGGAAAACGGAATTCGACGAAGGGATCGAACCAGCGTTCTTCAAAGGCATACCCCGAGGCGCGCAAGTCCTGCACGACGTCGCGGATATCCTGCGCGACAAAGTGCGGCAGCATCCAGCGGTCATGCAATTGCGTGCCCCAATGGATCAGCTTGCCCTGATACGGCTCGCGCCAGAAGCGCGCTACCAGCGCGCGCAACAACAGCATTTGCAGCAGGCTCATGCGTTCGTGTGGCGGCATCTCAAAGGCGCGGAATTCGACCAGCCCGAGCCGGCCGGTCGGACCATCGGGCGAGTACAGCTTGTCGATCGAGAATTCCGAACGGTGGGTGTTGCCGGTCAAATCAACCAGCAAGTTGCGCAGCAGGCGGTCGACCAGCCATGGCCTGTCGCTCTCGGCGGTGGTCGGCAAGACCTTTTCCATTTGCTGGAAAGCGATCGCCAGTTCGTACAGATTGTCATCGCGCGCTTCATCGATGCGCGGTGCCTGACTGGTCGGTCCGATGAAGGTGCCGGAGAACAGATAGGACAGCGCCGGATGGTTTTGCCAGTATGTGATCAGGCTCTTGAGGACATCGGGACGGCGCAGCATCGGGCTGTCCTCGACGGTCGCGCCGCCCAGTGTGGCGTGGTTGCCGCCGCCGGTGCCGGTGTGACGGCCATCGAGCATGAATTTTTCGGTGCCGAGACGGCTCTGGCGCGCTTCGGCGTACAGGATCGTGGTCTTGTGGACCAGCTCTTTCCAGCTCGACGACGGATCGATATTGACTTCGATGACGCCCGGGTCCGGCGTGACGCTGAGCATCTTCACGCGCGGGTCGCGCGGCGGCGTGTAGCCTTCGAGCCAGAGCCGCATGTCGAGCGCGGCGGCGGTGTCTTCGACGATGGCAACCAGCGCCAGGTAATCCTCGATGCGCTTGACCGGCGGCATGAACACATGCAAGCGGCCGCTGCGGACTTGCACGCACAGCGCGGTGTGGATCACTTCGCGCGGCAGCGGTTTGTCTTTCGGTTTGGCCTTGGCGGCAGCGTGGTCGACAGCGGGTGCGCCATCGAGATCGGCACGGGCTTCGAACGGATCGACATCGAATTCCGGCTCCATCTCGTCGGGCAATTCCCACGGCAAGGTGTCGAGCGGCAGGCGCAGGCCGAGTGGTGATTCGCCACCGATCAGGTACAGGTGTTCGCGCTTGAGCGGCCATTTGCTGGTCAGCCAGGCGGCTGTGCCGACGGTGAGGGCTTTGCCGCGCGGCTTGCGACCGGTCTGTTTGGCCGGTGCCAGCGGCAGCACGTAGCCGACGATTTCACCGAGGCCGTCTTCAAGCAGGCGCGCCAGCCGGCGCCGTCCTTCGGGTGCTTTCAGGTCGGCCTTGAGCGGGTCGAGATTGTCCGGCAAACGCTGCTCGAACTGGGCTTGTTGCCAGACGTCTTCGTAGGCCGGGATCAGTGCGGCGGGATGCAGCGCGAGGCGTTCGGCCAGCGCATGCGCAAAGGTATCGGCATGGGTCGCGGTGTAGCCGTCGTCGTGGTCTTCGGTCGCGAACAAGGCCTGGTTGCGCCAGATCGGCTGGCCATCAATGCGCCAGAACAGGTTGAGTGCCCAGCGCGGCAGGGGCTCGCCCGGATACCATTTGCCCTGGCCGTAATGCAGCATGCCATCGGGCGCGAACTGCTTTTTGAGGCGCAGCGACAAGTCGCCGGCCAGCGCGCGCTTGTGCTCGCCGTGGGCCAGCGTGTTCCACTCGGGGCCATCCATGTCGTCGATCGAAACGAAGGTCGGTTCACCACCTTGCGTCAGGCGCACGTCCTGTTTCTTGAGATCGGCATCGACCTTCGCGCCGAGCTTGTCGATGCGCTGCCAGTCGGCTTCGCTGTAGGGCTTGGTGACGCGCGGATCTTCGTGGATGCGGGTGATCGTCATCTCGTGTTCGAACTCGACATTGGCCCAGTCGGCCAGTCCGGTGACCGGTGCCGCCGAAGACGGCACGGCGGTACAGGCCAGCGGAATATGGCCTTCGCCGGTCAGCATGCCGGAGGTCGGATCGAGCCCGATCCAGCCGGCACCCGGCACATAGACTTCGGCCCATGCATGCAGATCGGTGAAGTCGACCGTGGTGCCGCTCGGGCCATCAAGCGATTTGACGTCAGCCGTCAGCTGGATCAGATAGCCGGAGACGAAGCGCGCCGCCAGCCCGAGATGGCGCAGGATCTGCACCAGCAGCCAGCCACTGTCACGGCAGGAA
>AEPR01000907.1 GCA_000195205.2 Oxalobacteraceae bacterium IMCC9480
GCACCGGAAAACGGTGGGCCTTGACGACGGTTTCTGGAGCCCACTCGTAGGCACGGGAGACTGTGCCAACTCACCATTGCGTCCTGGATGGCAATGTTAGCGCCTATGGGGGACCGCTCCGGTTGCCGGAGAAGTTCTTGCCGGCGCGGTAATGCCTGTGCCTCGCAAGTGACGCCGGCATGGTTTCCGTTACCATCGCGGTGCCCGACAATTCCGGGCACCTGCGATTAACCGGAAAGCCCAGTCATGAGTCACTACCAACGCATAGCCTGCCTGTGCACCGAGTCTGTCGAAACCTTGTACGCACTGGGTGCCGAAGATTGCATCGCCGGCATCTCCGGCTTTACCGTGCGGCCTCCAAGAGCGCGCAAGGAAAAGCCGAAAATCAGCGGATTTTCATCGATGAAGATCGACCGCATTCTGGCAGTCAGGCCGGATCTGGCAATCGGTTTTTGCGACCTTCAGGCAGATATGTGCCGGGACCTCGCACTGGCCGGCGTTGAGGTTCACCTGTTCAATCAACGCAGCATAGGTGGCATCCTGCACATGGTGCGGGTACTGGCCGCGCTGGTCGAACGCGAGCAGGCCGGACGCCTATTGGTGGCTGACTTGCAGGCACAGATTGCTGCGGTGGTCGCGCGGGCAGGGCAGGGACAAGGACAGCGCCGGCCAGTGATCTATTTCGAAGAGTGGAACGAGCCCTTGATGAGCGGCATCGGCTGGGCTGCCGAAGCCATCGTGCTGGCCGGTGGCGAGGATGCGTTTCCGGCACTGTCGGCGCACGCGGGTGCCGGCCAGCGCATCATTGCCGATCCGATGGAGGTCGTGCGACGGGCACCGGACATCATCATTGCGTCATGGTGTGGCAAGAAATTCCAGCCGGAGTCCATGCGCGGCCGTCCAGGCTGGCAGGACATTCCGGCCGTGCGCAACAACATGCTGTTCGAGATCAAATCGCCGGACATCCTCTCGCCCGGACCGGCCGTCATCACCGAAGGATTGCGTCAGATCAGCGACATCGTGGCGCAGTGGCAGCAGGCGCAGCTGGCATGAACTTTCCGTTCCCAACCTTGATGGTGCAGGGCACGACGTCGGATGCCGGCAAAACCACCGTCGTCGCCGCCTTGTGCCGTTTGCTGGCCCGCGAAGGCATCCGGGTGGTGCCCTTCAAGCCGCAAAATATGGCGCTTAATAGTGCGGTCACCGAAGATGGCGGCGAGATCGGCCGGGCCCAGGCATTGCAAGCCCATGCCGCCGGTGTCGCTGCGCATACCGACATGAATCCGGTGCTGTTAAAGCCGTTCAGCAACACGGGTGCGCAAGTCATCATCCATGGCAAAGTCCGCGCCGAGATGCAGGCCAGTGATTACCACGCGTTCAAGACGGTGGCCATGCAGGCTGTGCTGGAGTCCTATGGCCGGCTGCAAAAGCGCTATCAAACGGTCGTCGTCGAAGGTGCCGGCAGCCCCGCCGAAATCAATTTGCGTGACAGGGATATTGCCAACATGGGCTTCGCGGAGGCGGTCGATTGTCCGGTCATCCTGGTTGCCGACATCGATCGTGGCGGCATCTTTGCCCACTTTGTTGGTACGCTGGCGTGCCTGTCGGACAGCGAGCGCGCCCGCATTCTCGGCTTTGTCGTCAATCGCTTCCGGGGCGACATTGCCTTGCTGGTGCCGGGGCTGGAGTGGCTTTAGCAGCAGACCGGCAAACCGGTGCTGGCGGTGCTGCCCTACCTGCATGGGCTGGTCCTCGATGCCGAAGATGCGATCGATCAGGGGCAAGCGGCGCAGGGTGCCTTCAAGATCATCGTTCCGGTCCTGCCTCGCATCAGCAACCATACCGATTTTGATGCTCTACGCGCCCATCCCGACGTCGACCTGCAGTTCATCGGACCGGGCCGGGCGATTCCGCCAGCCGATCTGATCATTCTTCCCGGTAGCAAAAACACACGTGACGACCTGGCCTGGCTGAAACATCATCGCTGGGACGCAGCACTGAAACGGCATCTACGATTCGGTGGCAAGGTCATCGGCATTTGCGGCGGCTTCCAGATGCTGGGCCACAGCGTGGCGGATCCGGCAGGCATCGAAGGCGCGCCGGGGACCTCAGCCGGATTCGGCCTGTTCGACATGACGACCAGGCTGGTCGCCGACAAGCGGCTGGTCGAGGTCAGCGGCCATTGCACGTTTGCCAGCGCCGCAGTGCGCGGCTATGAAATCCACATGGGCGTATCGCAAGGGAGCGCACTGGAAACGCCGGCGTTTCGCATCGATGGTCGTGCAGAGGGAGCGCTGTCGGCTGACAACCAATTGTTGGGAACGTATCTGCACGGGCTGTTCGATGATCCGCAGGCAGGCAGGGCCTTGCTGGCCTGGGCCGGACTCAACAGTGCCGTGACGGTCGACCTGGCTGCGCTGCGCGAGGCCAGCCTGGACCGGATTGCCGACGCCACCAAGCCCTTGCTGGCATCGCTGATCGCATTGGGCGAGGGCAGGGAGGTCGATGCGGCGCCGTGGGTTGAACATTGCGGTCACGCTGTCGCGCCGGCGACGTAGCAATCGCAGGCGGGACTACGCCACGGCCGAAGCAACGCCGGGGGCCGACGACAGCACGCGCTCGATCTCACTGAACAAGGGGCGGGATAGGCTGTCATCGGCGAGGCAGGCACTGGCTAGCTTGGCCAGTCGCGGTAGCGGCGCAGTACAAAGGCGAATCAATTCTTCAAGCAATACGCCATACGCGCGCACTTCGATTTGCTGGAGCGCCGTGGCGCTGGATGCCTCCCGGTCAAACAGCGAAGCGGCCCCGAAGTCGCCCAGCAGTACGCGCCCGTCACCGGTATGGAGCAGGTTATGTCCATACAGGTCGCCATGCAGGATGCCGCGCCGGTGCAAATGCGCCACCGCAGAAGCGATGCCCTGCGCCATTGCCATGACCGCCGTGTGATCGAGCAGCAGGGCGTCATCGTAGATATCGCGGGTGCAGGATGCCAGACTTGGCGGACCGGCCAGGTTGCAAAATTGCGAGGCGATCAGCGGCATGACCAGCCCCTCGGCTCGCTCCGGATGTCCCGACAGGGTGCCAAGTATCGGGATCAGGTTCGGATGGTGACCCGCCGCGATGCAAGCCGCCATCTCGCTGCGCGGCAAGCCATCGCTGTTCAGTGCGCCCTTGAATATTTTCAGTGCCAGTGGTGTCGCCTCGTCATGGTCCCGACGAGCGACGCGGTGGATCACGCCGGACGCGCCTTCGCCGAGTTGCGACTGGAGTTGCAAGTCATCCCATCGGATCGCCGGAATGGACGCGTCATCCAGCGCCGCCAGTTCGCGCGTGTCGCCCAGCGGATTGCCGGCGTAAGCCAGCCAGGATAAGCGCGGCATCGAGAGCAGCCAGTCGGGTAGCTCAGTAAAGCGGTTGGCTGCAATCCGCAGCAATTCAAGTCGGGAACAATGGGACAGCCGTGCGGGCAGGGTACTGAGCCGGTTACCGGCCAGCATCAGTTTCTGGAGTTGGTCGCAATCGCCGATCGCGCCGGGAAGTGCTTCGATCCGATTGTCCGTCAGGATCAGCCAGCGCAACGCCACTGGTAAGGCACTGGCCGGTACCGTGTCGATCCGGTTGGCCTTGAAACCGATCATGCTCAACTGCCCGCACTTGCCGAGAACCGGCGGCAGCACCGTGAACTGGTTGTCGGAACAAAAAAGAACGCGCAGCTTGCGCAGCCGGGGCAGATCATCCGGTAGCGCGGACAAGGCATTGCCTGACAGATCGAGGATCTCCAGCGAGTCGGCCAGGTCGAATATTTCAATGGGAAACGTCGTAAGGCCACAGGCCAGTTTCAGACGGGTAGCGCCAGCAAAGGCACCGTTGCGTAGCTGCTCCAGAGTGTGCATCACAGGGATCCTGCTGATGTGAAAAGTCCCGAAGCTTAACAGGTGGCCAGTTCATGCCTTAGCACCGGCCGCCTCTCGCAGCGACGGCCGCTCGCCCGGAAACGCGCATGGCACGCTATCGCGCTTGGGGGGAAGCGGCGGTCACATTCTCGGCCAGTTGCTCATTCGCCAAATCCATTTGCATTTTTGCTTTTTGGTCCGGTGTCAGGCGCTTGGCGGTAATCACAACCTGTGGCAGCACGATGGTGGAAGTGGCAATGCCCGTATCCGACTGGTGGTGGCAACCGGATATGGCGAACGCTAACGCGATGACAGTCGTCAGAAATGAACCGTTCATGAGAGCTCTTTCGAGTGGGGAGACGTCTAAATGGCTTACCGGGGCAAGCGCCGTGTTGATACCAATAGTAACAATCAACGGCGACATGACTAGACTAAAAGTTGCTCTACGGAAAAAATACAACAAGCAAATCGGGCTGGGATCGATACGGATAAGGGGAAAAACACTGTCTAGCCAATTGCTGCTGTGGGATGGCGCTGCATCTCCGCGAGTTGATTCCGGCAACCGCCGCCG
>AEPR01000906.1 GCA_000195205.2 Oxalobacteraceae bacterium IMCC9480
AGTTTGCCAGTGGCATCAAAATAGTCCCACTTGGCGGTCGCGGGGCCGAGATCGTCGGACGGAGGAGCTGCCTTGGCTTTGCGCACCGGTGTTGACCGCGCACGTCCAAGCAGATCACTGGCTTGCTGCAGCACACGAGGGAAGTCCGCATGGATGCTGGCTCCGAGGTAGGGCGCGATCAAATCGAAGATGTCGCCACCGTCGCCGGTCGC
>AEPR01000905.1 GCA_000195205.2 Oxalobacteraceae bacterium IMCC9480
GCAGACATGGATGGACAAAGAAAATGCCGCTTGTAATTTTCGGGACGAGCGCCTCAAAAAGCGTTTTCGGCTATTGCTTGAGCAGTTCTGGACAAATATGGGGCAGACCATTCCGTTTGCCTGTCAGGATTGGGCAAATACGAAAGCAGCCTACCGATTTTTTGCCAACGATAGGGTCAGCGAACAAGACATTTTGGGTGGGCATTTTCAGGCGACGAGTGAACGCTTCGCCGATTCAGACGGGCCAA
>AEPR01000904.1 GCA_000195205.2 Oxalobacteraceae bacterium IMCC9480
CGGGTTGATTTCGAGGATGGGTTTCGAATCCGGTGCGCTCTGGCCGGCGGCCTTGAGCATGCGCATCAGGTTGCCCGACAACTCGTTCTCGTCGGCCACCAGGCAGGCTGGCGAATCGGTCAGGCGGAATGTCACCCGCACATCCTTGGCCTTGTCGGCCAGCGCGGTCTTCATTTTCGCGACGAGGTCGTGGTACTGGACTTCAGTTTCTTCGTGCTGCTTTTTTTCGGCTTCGTCTTCGAGCTTGCCCAGATCAAGGCCGCCCTTGGCCACCGAGGTCAATTCCTTGCCCTCGAACTCGGTCAGGAATGACAGCATCCATTCATCGACGCGGTCCGTCATCAGCAGGACTTCGACGCCTTTCTTGCGGAAGATTTCGAGGTGCGGGCTGTTTTTTGCGGCGGTAAAGGTTTCGCCGGTGGCGTAATAAATCTTGTCCTGGCCTTCTTTCATGCGGCCGATGTAATCGGCGAACGAGGTGGTCTGGGCGCTGTCATCGGTATGCGTCGACGAGAACCGCAGCAGCTTGGCGATGCGATCCTTGTTGGTCGCGTCTTCGCCGATGCCTTCTTTCAGGACCTGGCCGAACTCGTTCCAGAAGGTGACGTACTTGTCCTTTTCGGCTTGCTCGTCATTGTTGGCCAGTTCTTCCAGCATCGACAGCACGCGCTTGGTCGAGCCTTCGCGGATCACTTTCACATCGCGCGACTCTTGCAGCAATTCGCGCGAGACGTTCAATGGCAAGTCGTTCGAATCGATCACGCCCTTGGTGAAGCGCAGGTACACCGGCATCAGCTGCTCGGCGTCGTCCATGATGAACACGCGCTTGACGTACAGCTTGATGCCGCCACGCTTGTTGCGATCCCACAGGTCGAACGGGGCGCGCGCCGGAATGTACAGCAACTGCGTGTACTCGCTGCGGCCCTCGACGCGGTTGTGCGTGTAGGTCAGCGGCGCTTCGTAGTCATGCGAAACATGCTTGTAGAACTCGACGTACTGCTCCGGCGTGATCTCGTTGCGGTTGCGTGCCCACAGTGCGCTGGCCTGGTTGATGGTCTCGAGTTCGGTGGTGACGACCGATTCTTTTTTCTCTTCGTCCCACTCTTCTTTCTGCATCTGGATCGGCAGCGAGATGTGGTCCGAGTACTTGCGGATGATCGATTTGAGCTTCCAGTCCGACAGGAACTCGTCCTGGTCAGCGCGCAGATGCAGCGTGATCGTGGTGCCGCGCTGTGGCTTGTCGATGGCTTCGACGGTGAAGTCACCGGCGCCTTCGGATTCCCAGCGCACGCCTTCTGATGCAGGCAAGCCGGCACGGCGGGTGTCGACCGTGATGCGATCAGCCACGATGAAGCCGGAATAAAAACCAACGCCGAACTGGCCGATCAGCGCTGCGTCTTTTTGCTGGTCGCCCGACAGCTGTGAAAAGAAATCCTTGGTGCCGGATTTGGCGATGGTGCCGAGGTGCGCGATGGCTTCATCGCGGCTCATGCCGATGCCGTTGTCGGCGATGGTGATGGTGCGGGCGGTCTTGTCGAAGCCGACCGTGATCTTCAGTTCGGCATCGTCTTCGTACAGCGCCGCATTGTTGATGCCTTCGAAGCGCAGCTTGTCGGCCGCATCGGACGCATTCGAAATCAGCTCGCGCAAGAAAATTTCCTTGTTCGAGTACAGCGAGTGAATCATCAGCTGCAGCAGTTGCGTGACTTCGGTCTGGAAACCAAGGGTTTGCTTTTCGGTTGTGGTCATTGTTGCCTCGGGAATGGAAATGGATGTTGGTTGCTTCTGACGGGGAACGTGGGGATGGTGTCGATGAATTCAAGGCGGGCAGGGTGCTTTGTCAACGACAACCCGGCTTTCCGGCATCGATCGCTTGCTCCGGTCCACAAGCTGCTGGCCGTTGCAATCCCTTTTTTTTCCAAAAATACCAAAACACAACAATGCGTCAATAAACCTAATTGCCTAAAAATAACTAGTTGCTTACGACATTTATTAACCATTAGTATTGGTTTCTTAAGAGTAAGTTGCGGTAGCGGAATGTTCAGCGCAGGTGCCTGCCGTTGGACCACAACCATCGCCGCGCCTTGCCTCTAGCGCCTGTTTGCT
>AEPR01000903.1 GCA_000195205.2 Oxalobacteraceae bacterium IMCC9480
CGCGCAGTTGCAACAGGCGGGCATTGATGGTGCGCTGGCCAGGAACCTGACCGCACTGGCCAGCACGGCAGCAGGTGCCGCAGTCGGCGGTGTGGCAGGGGCTACGACGGCGCTCAATGAGGTGGCCAACAACTTCCTCAAGCACCCGGAAGCCGCTGCGTTCAAGCGACGGCTTGATGGTTGCGAAGCGCAAAAAGGCGGGTGTCCGGAAGATCAGCGCAAGGCCATCCTTGGTACGTATTTAGATCTCTCCGGGAAAAACATCCAGGAACTGCAAACCTGCACCTTGCAGGCGGATGCGGCCTGCCTGAATCGCATTCAAACCGAGATTGCCCGATCGGCAGAACTGCCGGCGAGTCTGGTCGGGAACGAAGCGACGGTGTTTATCGGCAAGCAAGCCAACGCACAGGACGATGTCGCCCGTGCGCAAATCTATGTGAAGGATATTGCCAAGGCACGCCAGACAATATGCGGTAGCCTGCCAACAGCAGCCTGTGATCAAAAGTTGATGGTTGCCAAAGGCGACGCGACTGCGAAAGCGGCGGGCTTGGTGCTGGCTGCGCTGGGCGGTGGCGTTGTTCCTGAGGGAGTTGCGCTCGTCAACGCTGGTGCAAACCTCGTGCTGCGAACGGGCCTGCTGGTGGCCGTCGAAGCGAAGACGCTTGCGACCATGGGACCGGTGCTGTATTGCGCCCAGCTTGGCAGTGGTGGCGGGTGTGCTGCGATTGTGGATGCGGCTATGCAGATAGCCAGTGGGGTCGTTAGCCCGATATCGGTAGTGCCGGTGGTTGCTGGTGCGAAGGCTGCGCAGGTTGTTGAAGGGGAGGTGATTGGGACGGTTCGGGTAGCGCAGGGGGCCGGGAGTGGAGTGGCTTCGGTAAAATTGGTTGCGTCAAATAGCTTGGGCACCACATTTAACGGAATTACTGGCCCAGGACCACTAGGACAGAACGTTGCAAATACATTCCGTAGCGGAACCTACACCGAATTAACAACTACCGAATCAACGACGCTTTATCGAGTTTGGGGTGGTAAATCAAGTGAGATCGGCCCCCTACTGGACAAGGGTAGAGCCATCCGGACCTGTGCAGTCAATCTTGGATAGCGCACTAAATCCTGCATGGGGAAATACAGCCACTAAGGTTGTAAGAATTGAGGTGCCGTCGGGCGTTAAGATTTACGAAGGCGTTGCTGCACCGTAAGGTGGACTTGTGGGCGGTGGCAATCAAATTTTTGTACCCAAGGTTGATTCGTCATGGATAGTCAAATGAATAAATGCTCATGGGATTCAATTGAGGATTTCCGAAGCCTCGGTGAATTTGAGCGTTTCGGAAAATGGATGGATGAACAAATAGCTGCTGGCGAAGTTACTGAAGTTGCAGTTACGAGGCCGTACCTTGATGCTCCAGCATTCAGGGAGAAATGGTATTGCAATATAGCCAGCGGGGAAGTTTGGCGCTTAGTTTGGCCTGATAGTCCTTTTAGAGGAATATTCGAACAAGTAACTTAAATTAAAAAGGGTAGAAGCGCGGATGCTCTGCTTTGGCGAAGTTTCGACAGCGGCCTTGTCGGCCGAACAGATGGCGCTGCTCACCACCGACATCGTCTGGCTCTC